>JAJRYT010000204.1 GCA_024275635.1 Chloroflexota bacterium
ACCATCGTCCTCTGCCCGCCCCACCTGGTAGACAAATGGCAGCGCGAGTTCAAGGTCGTCTGGCCCGGCGTCGTCACCATGCACCTGCAAACCATTAGTGATGTAGATGCCTTTTTCGCCGAGCGAAGAGACGGCCGTCCCATTGTCGGCGTTCTCAAGCAAACCACTGCCCGCAGCGCCTCCGGTTGGGAACACGCCTATGATTACGGCGGCCCGGCCTGCCACAGCTACGGCAGCAAAGGGTTTACCGACGTGATACGGCCGTGGGGCCAAACCATCACGGCAAAGTATTCGGTTGAGGACGAGGGTCAAACGCTGACACCCAAACAATTGCAGGCCATCCACCAGCGCGGCGTTGGCTGCACCGTCTGCGGCATGCAACAACGGGTTAACGGCCGTCCCCTCTCCCCGCGCGAGATGAAAGGGGCCAAACGATTTTGCAGTAACCTGGCCTGCCGCGCCCCCTTGTTCCAATTCAAACGGCGGCGCAGTAATTCCCAGCAGCGGGGCAGTTTCAATTTGTACGCCCAACGGGAGAAAGCCATCCGCAACTACACAGACAAAGGCCAGGCTGTCCCTTTCCATGAACTAAACTATTGGAGTGGGACGATGGTTAAAGACACATTTGGTTACGGCAAAATCCCCCTGGCCGGCTACATCAAGAAAGTGGCCCGCGGCCGGCTCGATCTCTGTCTGGTAGATGAACAGCACCAATACAAAGGAGACGACTCCGATCAAGGATACGCCATGCACCACCTGGCGCTGGCGGCGCGGAAGATTGTGGGGTTGACCGGCACCATCTATGGCGGCAAGGCGTCCAGTATCTTCCATCTGCTCTACCGCATGTCGCCGGAAATGACGGCCGTCTACACCAATCATGATGGGAACGGCCGTCGCCGCATTCGCAGTAAAGATTGGGTGGCGTCCTACGGCATCTTGCAGCGCATCGAAACCCGCAAATTGGATGAAGATGGCAAACAAACGGCCAACAGCCGCACCAACGTGCGCTACAAAGAACTGCCCGGCGGCAGTCCGGCGATGCTGCCCTGGCTTCTGAACCGCTCCGTCTTCCTCTCTTTGGGCGACATGGGCTTCCCCCTGCCGGACTACACCGAAATTCCGGTGGAGGTACCGATGGCCCCGGAGCAGGCGATGCTGTATGAAACACTCAAGGAGCAACTTAAAGAGGAACTCCAGGAGCGGTTGGTACGCGGGGATAAATCCCTGCTGTCGGCATATCTCTACGCTCTCCTCTTCTGGCCGGATTCGCCGCGCCGCGCCAAAGTGGTCAGCGACCCGCGCACCGGCGAGGTCGTGGCCTCCATTCCCGGTTTGCCGGAAGAGTTTGTGGGGCCGAAAGAAGAGGAAATCATCGAACTGTGCCAACAAGAGAAAGCAGAGGGGCGCAAAGTCCTCCTGCTCTGCCTGCAAACAGATACCCTCGATATCCAACCGGAGTGGAAGCGGATGTTGGAAGATGCCGGGCTAAAAACTGCCATCCTCCGCGCCGCCCCCAACAAGCGGGAAGGCTGGGTGGAGAAACAGGTACAGGCGGGCGTAGATGTTATCATCAGCCATCCCAAAAAGGTGGAGACGGGGATTGACCTTCTCGACTTCCCCACCATCGTCTGGATGTCGCCCCATTATTCTGTCTACACCGTTTTGCAGGCCAGCCGCCGCAGCTGGCGTATCGGACAGACCGAGCCGGTCAAAGTGTATTACTTCGCCTATGCTGACACCATCCAAGAGCAAGCGCTCTATTTGGTGGCGGCCAAAGTTGCCGCTACTTTGCGCGTCAATGGCGATACCGTCGCCGATGACAGCGGCCAGGGCACTGGTTTAGCGGAACTGGACGGCATCACAGGTAACGACATTGTGGCCACCCTAGCCCGGATCGTCACCGGCGACACCGAAGTGAACACCCAGAGCTTGCAGCAAGCCTTTGCCGAAGCCAATGCCAGCCTGCGCCAATCAAACACCATCATTGGCGAATATGAACTCGTGGATGATGAGCCAGAGACTTTAACCAGAGATGAAGCTCAAGCCATCATTGACGCAACTTTGATTCCTCAAGCCAATCCCCAGCAAACGCTAACGGACGGTATGCTGGATGCCTTCGAGCGGGTGCAGCAGGCGCAGATTGTGGATGAGCCATCCCCTGTCGGGCAGCAGCAATCGCTTCTTTTTGGCCACGGTCATGCCGCCAACAGCCGTGCTGCTAACGGTAAATCCGCAACCATCCCCATCACGGCAAACGGCCGCCACAACGGCCGTAACAAGAGTCATTCTCAGCCCGACGGGAATCGCCATTCCGGTGGGAATGGTGACAAACCAGAACATGAAGCAGATGAAAAACAGCTCGCCCCCGCGAAGGCGTGGGGGCCGCCTGTGCCCCGCCCA
>JAJRYT010000205.1 GCA_024275635.1 Chloroflexota bacterium
GATGGACTGTTATTCACTGAGTAACAACGCCACTTGTTAACATAGGGTTCGTTCAAAATTAACTTTGCAGTTTGCTGGTAATTGGTAATTGGGTAATTACCAGTTACCAATTACCTGGTTACAACTTTTCAAACGCCAAAGTTATAAACGAACGTGTCCTTAGCATCTTTGTGTGTCGTTGCCCGAGTCCATACCTCCGTTGAGTTGAGACGCCCGCCTGACTACAAGGACAAAGTAAAAGCAACCGTACAGGTCTTTGTCATTTCGACGAGCGGCGTGTTGTGTTATTCGTGTCGAAACGCTTGATCTACGAAACTTGAACCGCCCCCAATTTTCAATGGAGATATTCCATGAACTCTCTCATGCAAACAACCCTTATCTTTGAAGAAGTTCACCGCGCCCGGCGCCAACTCGTCTTCAACTACCGCGTTGACGAGATCGCTTTCTCCACAGCCTACTGGTATGACACGGTTGATTTTTATGCGCTGGAGGAGCGGTTTGGCAAGCCGTTTATGCGCCGTATCTACTTCCATTTGCTCGCCTTTGAGGCCAATAAAGCCGCCAGCCTGAAACCGGCGGCCCTTGACCTGGGGCCTTATCAGGATTTGTATACGGAACAGTTTGCCTACTTGTGGGGCCAAATCTTTTTTCATGTTTGGGGCGTTTGGCGTTACAACAATGACATCAGCGACTATACCGGGCCGCATATTTTGGAACCAGCGGAGAAAGCCGCTCTCCCTGCGCCTGTTACCTTGGCGGAAGACGGCCGTGCCGAAAAACTGCTCATGATGTGCGGCGGCGGCAAGGATAGTCTGGCAGCGTCCATCTTGTTAGAAGGAGCCGGTATACCCTACGATGCCATGATCTACTCCCATAACATCTATGGGCAGGCCCAGCGGCAGCATGACCTGATTGACGGGATGCTGGCCCACACCCAGGCCGGGAAGCGACACCGCGGCTGGGTATACGACAACGCCGTGGATTCCCCGGCGGCCCGGCTGTACCCTGAATACGGCGTTACCCACATGCTGGCTGCCGAGACAGTCAGCTCCTACTGGACGGCGCTGCCCATTGCTTTGCAGCACAACTATTCCCAGGTCGCGCTGGGCATCACCCGCAGCACCGACGAACACAACCTGGTCTGGGATAAAACGGGCGAAGAAATCAACTATTTATGGGGGATGAGCACAACGGCCGAAAAGCTGCTGCACGATTATATTCAAAACGAACTGGTATCCAATCTCAACTTTTTCCACCTGCTGCGCCCGATTTATGACCTGACCGTTTTCAATTTACTGCCGGGAAATCTCGCCGCCATTCCCAGCGCCCACTCCTGCGCCCAAGAAAAACCGTGGTGCTGTCGCTGTCCTAAATGCCTCTATGTCTGGATGCACCTGGCCGCTTACCTCGATGATGGCGTGGTGGATAAGATGTTTGACAAGAATTTGTTTGATTTACCGGAAAACCGCGCCTTTTTGCGTAAAATGTTGGGGCTGGAAGGATTCAAACCGGCCGACTGCGTGGGGACGGTCAGTGAAACGCAGGCTGCCTACCTGCTCTGCCGCGCTAAGGGGATAACGGGCCGCGCCGCAGCCGATATTGATCCCGGTCAAATTCCGCTTGATGTGGCCGCGTTTCTGGATACCTACAGTGAGGTGGCTCCTCGTTATGGCGCGATTCCTGAAGATTTGTACGAACGGATTAAGCCGCAGCTTACGGCCGGCGCCCAGCGCGCCCGCGCCTATGTGCGCCAATTTCTGACAGAAACTGATGCCGTTGTGTCAATATAGCGTAACTATACAGGACAGTTACACTATAGGATCCCTCGGCAGCATTTGCGTCGACCGCGTAAATAATGATAGGCGGTGACATTCACTTTAGTCACTTCCCACTTCAGTCACTGCTTGCTTTAGTCACTTCTCGCTCCTCCCTGACGCCGTTCCCACCTGTTGACAAAGCGCCCCAACTGTTTTACATTATGTTGTGTTAATAGTCGTCGGAGAGCCGCGCCAGCGCAGCAAGCGACAATCCGTGCAAATAATCATCCTATGGGAGGTGGCTTATGCCCGCAAAGTATTCTGTAGTTGCCAAAGTAAACCCGCAAGACCCACAGGGGCCGCGCAAGTTCTATCCGTCGTACAAGAGTAACGGCCGTGCCGACACACGCAAACTAGCCGTGGAAGCGGCCGACCGTTCCACCCTCAGCGACGCCGATATGGACGCCGCTCTGGCCAATCTGCTCACGCTCATTCCCAAACATCTGGCCATGGGCGAGATTGTGGATTTGGGTCATTTCGGCACGTTTCGCCTGACCATCAAATCGGTTGGCGCCGCCACAGCCGAGGAGGTCACGTCGCGCAATATCCAACGGGTCAATGTGCGTTTTGCGCCCGGCAAGGCGTTCAAGGAGATGCTGGGTACGGTGCAGTTTGAGAAGACTGAGTAGCCGTTAACGGCCGTCGCAGGCGTTGTTGAGCGGCTTCTGCGCTGGAGTCGCCCAATAATGCCTGTGATTTTGAAAAATTCTGCTGAGAATTTTGAAAATTGCGCTGAGAATTTGCCCAACTTCTGCTGAGAATTTTGTCGAAAACAGCGGTGTTTTTGATTGAGTTACGCTGAGATTTGGGGTGGGAACGGCCGTGCTGCCAAATGATTGATGTTGACGGCTTAAAGACAAGGCAATTTCCCTATGCGGTTTTGGTCGTAGGACAAACAAAATCACCCCCCCCCCCCCCTTCTGTTTCCCTCACGTTGAACATTGCCTTATAATTAGCGTGTTCTCTACACGGGGAATACCAATGACTCTATTATCCCAATACAAAAAGCAAAGCCCACTTAAACTATGACGAACAACATCCTGCAATACGAATCCACCATCTGGAACACCGCCGACCTGCTGCGCGGCAGCGGCATTAAAGAATCTGAGTGGCCTGCCTACATGATGCCCTTCTTTGCCCTGGCATTGATAGAAAGCCGCTTGATTCGCTTA
>JAJRYT010000021.1 GCA_024275635.1 Chloroflexota bacterium
CCTTCACGGAAGGCGGCCAACTGCTTTTTGTAGCTGGAGCCGCCATAAACAGGCGCCACATGCGGCCCGGAACCGCCTGCCAGAAGTTCTGCTTCTTTGGTGACTTGCAAGGCTAATTCACGGGTAGGAACCAGGATGAGCGCCTGGCATACGGGACGCAGCGGATTGATACGTTCTAAAATGGGCATGACAAAGGCGCCTGTTTTGCCGCTGCCGGTACGCGCCTGCACCATCAGGTCTCGGCCGGCCATAATGTAGGGCATCGCTTTGGCCTGGACGGGCATCAGCTCTGTCCAACCGGCGCGGGCGGCGGCGTCCTTCCAGGAGCCGGGTAAATCGGCGATGCTTACTTCGGGCAGCGCATTGTCAGGTTCGGCCACATCCGGGTCGCTAATTGGGGGTTGGTTGGTTGGCTCGTTGGTAACGGCCGTTTCTTCTTTAAGTTCTTCGTTCATTTATTTTCTCTCTTATTTAGTTTCATAACCACCTATTCTACCTGATTTTTTCAGGTTAAGAGAATGCAGTCCTGAGAATCAATTGAGTAGCGGCGCAGATAACTGGCAAATCACCTGTGTTCTTATAAACTATGGGCGTTTAATGTTTACAAAAATCGGACATGGTGCAATTATTTACTGGCTCTTTGGGATTTGATGGGGCCACGCAAAAATTCGCAACAAATTTAGTGAAAATTCGTGTAATTCGTCACTAAAATTGACAATCAAAAACTCTATCCCATGAAATCCTGTAGAACCTGTTTACCATGCTTGAATTATGTTGTTACAGTAACATCTCAATATTCTGAGGCTGTGGCCGATCTCCTGACCGAGCCGCCAGTGGCACGGTCTGGAGACCGGCCACAGCTACCCCGAGATTTTGAGAAGATACTTGTTACACTATACGTTCCCTTTTGAAGGAGCCATTGGCATGACAAATTTGCGAAATCATCTATTTATTGCTCTCATTTTCATCCTTGCCTTATTGTTGGCGGGTTGTGGCGGCGACAAAACGTATACCGAAACTTTTGATGAGCCTGGCGCCTGGCGCACGGGTGATGACGCCGACGCGGTCGGTCAGGTGCGCGATGGCGTCTACGATATGCTTGTTGAGGCGGATGACGTCACGATTTGGACGACGGGCGGGCAGTCGTTTGCCGATGGCGTTTACGAGGTGGAAGCTACTCAAGTCGCCGGGTCGGACAACAACGGCTATGGCATGGTGTTCCGTTTGGACGATAGCAAGGATGATTTTTATCTCTTCAAGATTAGCGGAGATGGATATGTCTGGATCGGCCGTTATCATAATGGCGGCGCTGAGGTGGAGCCGTTGGTGGGCGAGTGGTGGTTTGAGTCTCCGGCCGTTTTGCAAGGCCTGGACCAGACCAATACCCTGCGGGTGGCGGCCGAGGGGGCTAATCTCATCTTTTACGTGAATGATCAGGAAGTCGGCCGGGTAACTGATGATACATTTGCCAGCGGCGACATTGGGCTGCTGGTGGAAACGCTTGGATTGGGCGGCGTACAAATCCAGTTTGACAATTTCAGCGTAACGCCGATTGAGAAGCAGTAGAAACGGCCGTGCAATCGAAACCCGCAACTCATTAATCTAGTTTGCTGTGGCTGGCCGTATACAATCCTAAACCCAATGCGCCGCCAGATAGGGTGAAGAACAGCCCGCCCCACGCGCCCAGATTAGCGAAAACGGCCGTTCCCGGCAGTTCCAGCGCCACATAATTGTAAGCCAGCAAAGCGCCAATGATCCCCCAGAGTACCCAACTGATTTGCTGCGCCAACGCCGAACTTGCGCGGACGCTGAGTAAATAACCGGCGATAACCACCAGCGTCAATCCCGTAAGGACGGCGATAAGCGTGGTGAACTCGGAAAGCGCGATATTGATGGCTGGTTCCTGCGGTTCCGGCGGCGGTGGGATGGGCGTGGCCGTAGGCGAAGGTATTGGCGTCGCGGTAAGCGTTGGCGTGGCTGTGGGGGTGGTAGATGAGGTTGGCGACGGGGTAGAGGTGGGGGTAATGACCGCCACCTGGGCCGCCCCTTCGATGGCAATATCCACCTCTTCGGAGGTCTGAGCGTCGCCGGAAACGGCCGTTATCCTGAATTTCCCCGGCCCAGTTCGCGCTTCCAGCACATAATCGAGCCTGGCAATACCATTTGTTGTGGGTACTTCGTCGATGATGTTGATGGTACCCTGAATGCGATCCACCTGGATGAACTGCACCAATGTATTATCTGGCACGGGATTGCCGTTGTAGTCTGTGATGGGGCCGGTTTGCAGATGGAGGGTGTCGCCAACGGCCGTTTCCATCGGGGCTTCACTGGCGGGAGATTGGGGATTGCCTTCCTCGTCGGCGATATAGAGTTCAATCACCTGATTGGAATCAGGGCTGGTTTGCGCGTCGATCCGGTAACTCACCCCGTCAATATTGACTGGCGAACGGCCGGTAAGCGGCAGTTCCATGAAAAACGCCCGCGCCGCCGCATCAATAAAGGCGTCTACTTTGCTGTAAACGCCGTAATACGCCGTCAGCTTGCTAATTTCCGTGCTGTCCAGAAAATAGGGCGCGTTAAAGGAAAACGCGATCAGCCGCGAATCCCGGAACAAATCCTGACGCTGCGCCAGGAAATCATGCACCGGTTGGATGTCGGTATCTTCC
>JAJRYT010000022.1 GCA_024275635.1 Chloroflexota bacterium
GGGTCTCTGGGATTTCGCGTGGTTAGTTCACCGGATGGTTAATTTTTTGACACGAATGGCACGAATTTTCACGAATTTTCTTATTATTCGTGTCATTCGTGTCAGGTTTTTTCCTCGACCCCGCGAAATCCTAAAGAACCGTAACTATTCACGCCCCTCTGGCAAAGTTTCCCGGAGGCTCACGAGCTAGGTATAATTTGGTCCATCTCAGCTTCCGGGAGGGTGAATGATTACGAACTGATTTACGTTTATTTATAACAGAGGTCTGCCTGTACTATCAAATACTCTAATCTGTGTCTTTTAATATCGCCTCGCCCTTTGTGAACCACGAGATACCAAAGGCTAAAATGGCTATAGCCTCCAACCAATATACAGGTTTATATGTTTCAAGAAGCGCCCCCAGTTTACTCGGAAGAAGATAATATATGACAATCAGCGCTATGCAGGCGCCCATCGTGTAGCCACAAGCCCTATATATTTTATTCCTTTGCAGTTTTCTTTTTGAGGGTGATTTGTCCGGGTCTGTTTTCGTAAACAAGTAGAGCGAGAAATACATAAGTGTCAAAAAGAACAGCGCGGCCGAGACCAGGTGAGCATACCCAATGAGGCGGGCGCTGCTTGTGACTGTGCCCTCAGGTGCGATGGGAAATAACGCTACGCCAATGGCGAAACAGCAAACAAGATCGCCAGCGATGTCATCACGACGCTCGTAGCCTCTGTAGGAGAGCATAAAAAAGCCAATTGCGAACAGGGATCCAACAAACACATCGCGCATACCTGTGTAATAGTAGCTGCTTATGGAACTTTGAATACCAGTATGAAAGAGTATCCGCGCGCCCAATGACACGGTGAAGGGAAGCGCCATTCCCAGAATCCCAATGGCTTTTCTGAGTGTCAAATAGGAAAAGACTAATTTGTCATTATCTGGTTTATTCTCCATCCGTATTTCCTCCATTTCTGGGGTGAGTTTGGCAGAAATGGTCGAGGGCTGTGAATCGTCCCAGAAGATAACTGGTTTCTTGGCTGTCGTCCTGGAAGGCATCATCGCGGGCGCGTGTGCGGCGTGGTATTTGTGCGGCGATGGCGCGGTGGGGAGCCGGATAG
Organism: Chloroflexota bacterium; assembly: GCA_024275635.1. GTDB lineage: Bacteria > Chloroflexota > Anaerolineae > Promineifilales > Promineifilaceae > JACKCC01. The sequence continues at coordinate 1,105 of JAJRYT010000022.1, forward strand.
CGGATTTGTAGGCGTCTGGGGCCAATGTCAGCTTCTGCCTGTGTTTGCCCTGATGGGAAATCGGGGGCGGAGGTGGATTCAGCCAGGTGCAGGATGAGGCTGCTGTCAACGGCCGTTTCCACACCAATCACAATGCGAATATGCCCAAACTTAACCAGAACATCGCCCGGTCGGGCCATATCGGGCGCGGCAACGGCGGAGAAGGTGGGGCGGTATTCTGCAGAACCATTTTTGATCTCTCGGTATGCCCGAAAGCTTTTCAGGAACTCCAATCCCTCATAGCTGGCCGCTGGCGGCTCGCCCACGGCGGCATGACCGGCATTGAGCGCCTGTGTAAGCGCTTGCTGCACAAAGCTGGAACAGTCCACGCCGATGCCGTAAGTTTTTAACCAGTCGCGCAAGATACGGCCGTTCAGATAGGTCTGGTTTGAGGGGAGGGGAATGAGTTGTTGGGAAACGGCCGTTTGCAACAACGCCTTTATCTCCGCCAATTCGGCCCGGCCGGAAGCCAAATGTCTTTCTTTACCGTCGCCGCGGTCAAACTGGCAGTGTAAAAACTGCTTGACCTTGTCCGGGGCATTGTCACGCGCCGCCTTCACCCGGAGCAATCTATCCTGATGCCGTTTTTTTAATTTGGCGAAATCTTCCGGCCGGTCAATCATCGCCAACGTTTGCAGCATGTAGGGCGCATGAACCGGAACCACGATCCGCTCGGCGGCATCCGGCGGGGCGACATTAATTTCAATCTGCTGAAACGCCGTCAAAAACCGCTCGATTTCGGCGCTGATGAACGGGTTCCAGTAAAAATCGGCGTTCATCCGTGTTAATCCGCGTCCTGATGGTAGCGGCGCAGGGTCAATCGTTCGCTGCTTTGCAGCGACTCGGCCACGCCCGCGCCGGGCACAGCCATCACGCGGCTGTCGGCAAAATAGGGGAAGTCGAACAGCGCCGGATCGCCCGCTTTTAGACCGGGCAGCGGCATGAGCCGGGCCGTTAGCGGCTTGTTCAGACGGGCGGCCAGCGCGGCCACGTCCAGCAGGATGCCGCTCAAACTGGCCTGACTGATGTCGCCGGGCAAGGGAATGGTGTCCAGTCCCACGCCGCATACGGCCGCATAGCCCAGCAAATCATTCACCGTCACCTTCCCCTCGCCGGCTCGCAGCGCCAGGACGGAATCTTCCAACACGGGCAGCATCAGCCCGGAGAAGCCGCAGCGCGGAAAATCGGCCCGGCCAATGGCCTCGGCGATGAAGGCGGCGGCGAAGAGACTGCCCGGCGCGCCCACATGGGGCAGGCCCAGCGCTTCCATCGCCCCGGCCAGGCTTTTATCAGCGCTGGGGTAGGGCGCCAGGGAGAAATCTATGCCGCTGAAGGGGATGTGATGAGCGTCGGCCAGGGGAACGGCCGTTTCCGCCAACGCGCCCGCTGCCTTCTCAATCGCGGCCACTAAATTAGTCCGCGCTTCGTCCAATGTCGCCGCCGCTTGAATCGCATTCAGCGCCAAATCGGCCGCCTCGACGGCGATAGCGAAGGCGGGCCGCCCGCCTTTGTGGTAAGCGACGGGAAAGAAGGGAGAACCAGACGGGCAGTTAGCCAGCGCCGCCAGGTACAGGTTGCCGAAGCCGTTGGGCAGGATGCAGCTCACTTGTTGGATGATGTTGGCGGTGTGGTGGATGCGGTCGAGGGCGATACGGCCGTTCCCATCCCCAATTTCAATTGTCGCAAACAACACATCTGTCGCCGCCAACAGTTGGGGAATCCGGTCTACCCAGTCCGCCTCATGCCGTAACTGCACTGGCCCCAGACTGATATAACCGGCCCCGGCCGCCTGCCAGCGGGCGGCAAAATCGGCGGCCGTGATATTGGCGGCGTCCCACCAATCGGGGAACGGTGGCGTTGCCAGCCGTACCGTCTGCACCGGGTAAGCAAACGCTTGCTGCGCCGCCGCATAAAAACGCGCTGCCGCCTGCGGGTCAAAATCAGGTTCGCAAAATAGGGTGATAGAACGAATTTCCATGTTCGGTTGGCCTACGCTCGTTTATTGAGGAATGGGTATTAAATAACTTATGCAGTTGAGGTTGGAGATTAGAGACTGGAGACTGGACTAATCTCAAATCTCCTGCAAGTTATTTAATCCTCGATCTTAATCATCTGATGCAGGGCGTTGACGGTGCGCCAGTTGCGGGTTGTGGCCGGCATGTTCAGCTTGCGCTCGAAGAAGTTGTTGGTTAGTTTGGTACGGCCGTAGCCATCAGGACAAAACAAAAATATCTCCTGCTCGCCCACAATAAATTCGCTGGCTTCATTCTGGGGAACAACCAGCTTGCTCAATGCGGCTGCAGTTGGGCGCGTATATAAAAATGTGACGTGAAGGTAAGCCGGGTCTGCATTTCTTTCCAGCAGAAAGGGATTGCGCGCAATAATTCGCCGCAAATCAGCCGCTTCCCGCAGAAAAACCGACACAGGATACCCAAAGGAGAGTTTGATTTGTGTTTCGATGACGGCCGTCAGCTTTCTCTTGTCTTGAACATCGGTATCAAAGACAACATTGCCGCTTTGAAGATAAGTTTGGACGTTGGTCAGATTCATCGCTTCATACAAACTTCTCAAGGCGATCATCCGTATCTTTTTTTGTCCGCTCACGTTAATGCCGCGCAGCATGGAAATGTAAGTGTTCATTACTTTCTCCAAATATTCGAATGTAGTCTTTAGTCTTCAGTCTTTAGTCTTCGGCAAACGGCCGTACAACGCCGTCAACTCTGCCAATCGGTAACTAATCTCATCGGTCAGCGTCTCCGGCGTGAAGCGCCACTGCCAGTATCCACTGGCCTTGCCAGGGTAGTTCATCCGGGCTGAATTATCCAGTTTCATGTGGTCTTGCAAGGGAATGACAGCCATATCGGCCACCGACGAGAAGGCCAGCCGGATTAAATCCCAGGCGATGTCATGGCCGTCGCTGGCCAGGTAGCGGCGCACGTGGTCTTGCTCGGAGGGGCTGGCGTTTTGATACCAGCCAGTGGTCGTTTCGTTGTCATGTGTGCCGGTGTAGACGACGGCGTTGTGGGTGAAGTTGTGGGGCAAGAAATTGCTGTTTTTTTCGCCGCCGAAGGCAAATTGCAGGATTTTCATACCGGGGAAGCCGAACGCATCTCTTAACGCCTCCACTTCCGTTGTAATCACGCCCAAATCCTCGGCGATGATGGGTAGGTCGCTTAATTTTTCTTGCATGGCCTGGAAGAATGCCTGGCCCGGCCCGGTGATCCATTCGCCGACAACGGCCGTTTCCTCCTCCGCCGGAATTTCCCAATACGCTTCAAAGCCGCGAAAATGATCCAGCCGCACCACATCCACCTGGGCCAGAACAGCCCGTAAGCGGTCTTGCCACCAGGCATAATCATCCTCGGCCATTACCGGCCAGCGGTACAACGGATTGCCCCAGCGCTGCCCCGTCTCGCTGAAATAATCCGGTGGAACCCCGGCAATCACCGCGGGCGAGCCGTCATCATTAAGGTAGAACAGGTCAGGATTGGCCCACACATCGGCGCTGTCGTAGGCGACAAAAATGGGGACGTCGCCGATGATCCGGATGCCGCGTTCATTGGCGTATGCTTTTAGCGCCAGCCACTGCTCAAAAAAGACGAATTGCAGGAATTTATGCCGGTTAATTTCGGCCGCCTTCTCGTCCATCCACTGCGCCATCGCCGCCGGTTCTCGGTGGGCAATAGCCTGTGGCCAGGTGTTCCAGACGCCGCCGTCCTGGGGCATGTGCTGCATTTTTAAGGCCATGAACAGGGCGAAATCATCTAACCAGGCGGCATTGTCCTGGCAAAATTGGGTGAAGGCGGCTTGTTGTTCGGGCGCGCCGTGGGCCTGGAAGTGGGCAGGCGCCTGGTCGAACAGCTTGTTTTTGTAAGCAATGACCCAACCGTAATCCACGCGGTGGGCGGGGGAGTCGGGCACATCGGCAACGGCCGTTGCCGGCAAATAGCCGGCTTCTACCATTTTGTCAGGGCTGATGAGCATCGGGTTCCCGGCAAAGGCGGAGAAACATTGGTAAGGAGAATCGCCATAGCCGGTGGGGCCAAGCGGCAAGATTTGCCACAGTGATTGTTTGGCCGCTGTCAGGAAATCAACAAATTGATAAGCAGCCTTCCCCAAATCGCCGACGCCATAGCGGCCGGGCAGGGAAGTGGGGTGGAGCAAGATACCGCATGAGCGGGAAAAGCGCATAGTTAACCTCTTGAAATGCGAGACCGGCGCGGCTCCAAAACCGCGCAGGTCTTCAAACAGCTATTCTAAAATGCGCCAGCCGCGCGTCTGGGCTGCCTGGCGCAGTTGTTCGTCGGGGTGGACGGCGACTGGCTCCTGGGCCATCTCTAACATAGGGATGTCGCGCATAGTATCGCCATAGGCGGCGGCGAGATGGCCTGCTGGCAAGCGTGATTGCAGTTGGGCTACCTTGCGTTTGCCGACATTGAGCGGAGCGGCGGTGCGCCCGGTGAAACGGCCGTTTTCATAAGCCAGCGGCGTGCCAATTGTGTCCACCCCCCCCAGCAACTGGGCGATGTGGGCCAGGATGGGTTCAAACATGCCAGTGACGATGATGACGGAACGGCCGTTTTCCCGGTGTGCTTGCAATTCATCCACAACAGCCTGGCGGCGGGTAGGCCACAACATTTCCCGCGCCACAAACGCGGCCATCGCTTCCATTTCATCCGCGCTGAATCCCGCAAACAGCCGCAGCAGGTCTAAAATCCAGCGTTCCTTAAAAGCCCGGTCATTCACGCGGCCAAACCTGAACAAGATCAGGCCGGGTAAATGGCGCAGAAAAAAGCGGCGGTATTGGCGCTCATACCCATTACCAATCAAATAATCGCGCATCCCCTGCCACGTTTCCCCGGCAGTGATTGTACCTTCCAAATCAGAAGCGACTGTCATATTGGTCATACTCGAAATAGTTACACGGAGATATGCAGAGAAGGCGCAGAAGTTCTGTAGAGAGGAAGAAGAGATAGGATTTTTGGATTTAACATTTTAAACCTCTCGTTTTTCTCTGCGTAACCGCTATGTTTCTCTGTGTAACTTCTTTTTCCTTACTCTCCTATCACTGCTTCATACGCGGCCCGAAGCTGTACGTCCGGCGCTTCGCGTAGGCCCCAATCACCCAGGGGAACCATGATGTCGGGAATGATGCCGATGCCTTCAAACGTTGTACCGTCGGGCAATTCCAGCGTAGAGACAGCCAGCCGAATGAGCGATTTATCGGCCAGATTGAAGCTAATAATGCCCTCTGTATTGCCCGCCGAGGGCATACCCACCAGTGTGGCCCGACCCGATAACTTCATGGCGGCAGGGAAATAGTCGGCGGCGCTGTGGCTGTTGCCGTCAATGAGAACGGCCAGCGGTGTGGTTTCGTTCCAGCGAACTGGCCCGCGAATGCGGTAGGTGGTTTGTGTCGCGTCGGACCGTAGCGAGCCGACTTTACCGAATTCGCCCTGGGTGAAAATGGCGATGTCTTTGTCGGAATTGCCGCCGGGATTGTGACGGATGTCCAGGATGAGGCCGTCTAATGGGCTGTCTTCCTCAAGCTGCTGGATGGCGTTGAAGATGTTGGTGTCGGAGTCGCCGCCAAAATCGGGCACGCGAATGTAGCCGATACGCGGGGTTTCACTTAACAGCCCCACCTGCCAGCCGTCACAGCCGCCGGCGCTGCCGAATTTTAGCTCGATGTCTTCGGGTTCTACATCCGGGCCGCGCTGCACGGTGAGGGTGGCGCCGTCTTCGTGGGCATATAATGAAAGATTAATGGCGGTCAGGTCAAAGCCATCTTCGCCGCGTTCGACTGGCTCACCATTGATGGCGAGAATGACGTCGCCGCGCTGTAAACTGGCGGAGGCGGCTGCGCCGAAATCACATACGTACCAGATAAGTAATTGCTCATCTTCTTTGGCGGGCCAGATGCGCATACCGGCCCAGGGGCGGCCGCTGCCCTCGCTGGGTAAATCAAATTCGGCGGCGAAGCGGTCCGGCCGAACGAAACGGCTGTGGTTGTCATCTAATTCGTGGATGAATGCGGCCATTAAATCCCAATATGCTTCTTGATTGTCTATTGATTCGGCCAGGACGGTGTATTCTTCGCATTTGGCTTCCCAGTCTACGCCGTTGTAGTTGTCGCGGACGTAGTTATCGCGCACGATGCCGCAGGCCTGGTTGATGAGGGCCGGGTAATCGTCTTCGGCGATTTGGGGGACGGCCGTTACCGGGACACGGGTGGGCAGCAGGGCTAATATTGCTTGCTGGGTGGCTACGATCGGAGCCAGGGTTTTGGTGGGCGCAACGGTGGGTTCTGTTGTGGCCGTTGGTTGGGGGGGGACAGTCGGCGGCTCGGTGGGAACGGGCGTGGCCGTGACTTCTATTTCGGACACGACGGGGACGGTGACGATTATCACTTCCGGCTCGCCGGTGCAGGCGGTGATGGTCAGGAGAAGAACGGCCGTTATAAAGGCCAGAGTAATTAAACGGTTCATAACATTTTCCTCATATAAATCTGTGTCATGCTGTGTCGAATGGGGGCAAGTATAAGTCAATCGTGGATGATGTGACAAGGGGGCATTTAATAAATAATAATGAAAAAGCAACGAGAATCGAAAAACGGCCGTTCGGGGATGGGAACGGCAGTCACTCTCAACTGCTTATTCGTCTCCTTTAACCTCCTCTTCACATAGGTCGCCTCAACTTTTTGATATGCTATAATGGCGCGTAGTCTAGTCTACATAAGAAAGGCCGACGGCAGAAATATGTCTTTGTTGCAGCAAGCGATCCAACTCCTAAGTGAAACACCGGGGAATGTTGTTTATCATCTGATAACGCTGTTTGCGTTGCAGGTGGTCTTTGCTATTGCGTATAGTCAATGGAGGCGCGACAGCGCTGACGCCCTGTCTTTGCGTATGGCCTGGGCGGCGAGCGCGATATTCTTGAGCCGGATCGCTTTCCTCTTGGCCGGGATGGTGTTGCAGAATGATCCCTTTACGGCCGTTACCGCTCTCGCGCCGCTGGAACAAGCCGTTCATACCATCACCATCATATGCATCACCTGGGCATTTGTGCCCCATTCGACCCGTTATCCTCGTTTAGCCCATGTCCTATTAGTTCTGTCATTGGCCGGTACTGCCGTTATGACCCTCTCTTTTGTCCAGACATGGCAGGGGGAAGCTGCTGTCGGAGAAGCCTACAATGGATCGGGCCAGGCAACTGTGTGGGGAATTATCCAATTAGCCCTTCTAGGTTGGGGATTGGTATATCTGCTCAGCCGCAGCCGTTTGCGGTTTTCTCTCCGGGCCATCATTTTGGGGCTGCTTTTATTGGCCCATGTCGCCCATTTTGGCGATTACCCGGAAATCATTCCCACCAATACCAATATTGCTTACTGGATAAGATTAGGGCATTTGGTTGTATTTCCCTTATGGGCGGCAATGGCTTATCGTCACACGGTTGGCGCTTTGTTATTGACCCGGCAAAGGCAGCCGCCGGCAAGGGCGCAAGTTTCACAATCGTTAGAGCTGGCGACTGGGGCAATTAGTTCATTAGAGCCGGAAACGGCCGTTGCCTCGGCAATAACGATGGCGGCCAGGATGACACAGGCTCCGTTTGTAGGGCTGGCCCTTTTTAATGAACTGGAAGACCAGCAGCTTGTTCTTACAAGCAACCAACCGCAGGCTGTTCAACCCACAGGCGAAAATAAACCAGCCAATTGGTACCTCAATTTGGTAGATTGGCCGGCATTTCGTCAGGCGTTAGACCAAAAACAGCCGGTGACTCTGCTGCCAGAAGGGGTAGGAGCGCGCCAATTGAGTGATTGGTATCGGGAGATCGGTATTCCCCCTTTGGGCGCTCTGCTCGTTCAACCCTTGCTCGTTGGCAATGAAGCAATTGGGTTATTATTACTAGCCGGGCTGTCGGAACAACATGATTGGGATGAACTCAATAAGTTGTTGATTAAGCCGCTGGCGGCTTATCTGGCGCGTGTGATTGATAACGGCCGTTATCTGGCGCGGGCCGCCCAACAAACAACAACAATGCTGCCAGAACGGGATACGGCCGTTAGCGGCCGTATTTTGACCCTGGAAGAGGAACGTAACCAGCTCCAGGCCGAATTAAACACCATCACTGGCCGGCTGCAGCAGGCCGAAGCGCGAGCCATCACCGCCAACAAACAGGCCCGCGATCTAGCGGCCACACTTAACGAAATTGAACAAGTCGGCCGTGATGAACAAATTACCGCATTGGAAGCTGAAATTGAAGCGCTGCGGGAATCCTTAATCGAAGCAGAAGAGGCAATGGCCCTGGCCGCCGCCAGCGAAGGCGAACTGAGTACCGAATGGGTCATGCATACCATTACCCGCTATTCCGGCCAATTAGAAGAAGCCCAAGAGCGTATTCAGGCTTTGGAATCGGAGCTAATTCAGTTGGAAAAAGGGCCGATGAATGAGATCATCGCTTCATTAGTGCAAGAATTACGCACGCCTATGACCTCTATTGCTGGCTACACCGATATTTTATTGGCCGAGCGTGTTGGGATATTAGGTATTCGGCAGCGGGATTTTGTCCAACGGGTACAGGCCAATACAGCCCGTATGGGATCGCTGCTGGATCAACTACTTCAGCTAACCACACAATCCGAGATATCTTCATCCCGCCCAGGCGAAACGGCAGCGGATGTGGAGGCTGCGATTGAAACGGCCGTCAGCGCTGTTCTTACCCAGGCCCGTGAGAAAAACTTACAGCTGGAAATGAATATTGCCCCCGATTTGCCCCCGTTAGCCATCAACCAGAATGCTTTGCACCAGATCATGATCAGCCTGTTGGACAATGCGTGCCGATCCTCAGCTAACGATGGCCGGGTGAAAGTCACCGCCCGCGCTCATGCCTTGCAAAACAAGAGACAACATGATAATGAGAATAAGAATGACCCGATCCAGTTTTTGCACCTGGCCGTAACAGACAGTGGCGGCGGTATTCGTGTTGAAGATCGGTCGCGCGTGTTCGAACCGCAGCACAGCGCCGACAGCCCCTTGATTGCCGGATTGGGCGATACCGGGGCAGCGCTGTCGGTAGCGCGCGCCCTGGCCGAGGCCAATGGCGGCCGCATCTGGGTAGATAGTCTCATGGGCTTTGGCAGCACGTTTTCGGCCTTGTTCACACTGTCCGAATCAGAGTCGGCGGCCAATGGCGACACGGGGGCAACGACCGATACGCTATCTAATAAAGGCAGTCGCTAATGGACTCGGCAACGACCGACACCTCCAGGCGTGATAATTTTGTCATTGCCGCCGCTGTGATTTTTACAGTTGTCATGTCGCTGCTCATGTCACAGATCGATCGTTTGCAGACACGTCTTCAACCCACGATCCCCGTCATTGCCCGCGTAACGGCTGCTGTTGTTTCTTCCACACGCTTCTCGCCGACTTCCACCCCAACAATTACATCCTTTCCCACTTCGCTGTTGGTTATAGTGGGAACGCCCAGTAAAACGGTCGTTCCCATGCTGCCCCAGTGTAGTTCAGCCCCGGAAAATTGGGTGAATTACAACGTCCAACAAGGCGATACGCTCATTTCCTTATCGCTAAACTCCGGAGCGCCCGTCGAGCAAATCATCCAGGTTAACTGCCTGGACTTGAAACAATTAATAGCTGGAATGCACCTGTTTTTGCCGGCATCGCCACCGCCGCGTGTGGCCTGCGGCCCGCCTACCTGGTGGGGTCGCTACACCGTTCAACCCGGCGACACGATGTATTCCCTGGCGCGCAGTCGCGGCACGACAGTTTATGAAGTCCGTAATGCCAACTGCTTTTTTGGCGATAAACTACTATGGGGCCGCCAGATTTACTTGCCGCCCCTGCTGGCAACGGCCACATTCACGCCGCTGCCGGCAACGGCCACGTTTACGCCGCTGCCGCCAACCCAACTGCCTCCACCGACGAAGAAGCCCCAGCCTACGAACACTCCAGTTCCAATAGACACGCCCACAACCATGCCGACACTGACGCCATCATTCACGCCATCAGTTACACTCCCGGCAGGGACGCCAACTGTTACGAAAACGGCCGTCCCCCTCCCCACAACCGGCACACCCAGCGTCACCTTTACGCCTACGGCTACCCCTTCGCTCAGCCCAACCGACACACCATCAGTGACCCCCACGCCAACGGGAACGGCGACGCCATCGGTTACGCCAACTACGCCAACACTATCGCCAACGCCATCGCCTACAAATACGCCATCGGCTACGCCCACTGGCGTAATCCCCTGAAAACATATCCGTACAATTACAACACAGCGTGATCACACATGCTGGGCCGCCGGCTTTTACCCGACAATACTGTACTCATACTGGCCGCGAACCGGATCGTTTTCGGCATAGCGGCTCAAGCGGAAGAGATGCCGATCAAACAGCGGATCACTGGCTCCCGTTAGCATATCGGCCGCCATCACCGAAACTGCCGGCCCCAGCTTAAACCCATGCCCGCTGAACCCGGCGCAAATATATAAGCCGCTGCCAGGAATCAACTCATCCACAATCGCGTGCCAGTCAGGCGTAATGGCGTACAAGGCCGCATAGCCGCCCGTGACTTGGCTCTGCGCCATCGCCGGGTAACGGCCGATTAACCGCTCCCCCGCTTCCATCACAAAGTCGTCGTCCACCCCCTCGTGGAAATTATCTGGGTCAACAACAGCATCCGCCTCGCCGGGGTCAATCAGCCCCACCAGCGTCAGCCCGCCCGTTTCCGAGCGGAAATAAGTGGCGCGGATGAAATCGGCAAAGACAGGGTGCGGCGCTTCATGACCGGTCGGGCGGCGAAAAAAAGCAACTTGCACCCGGCAAGAGTTGATTGGAACGGTCACACCTGCCATTTGCGCTATTTGCGCCCCCCATGCGCCGGTACTGTTAAGCACAACAGGCGCATTGAACTGACCTTTTGGCGTGTCTACACCAGTCACCTTGCCACCCTCAAAACGGATGCCGGTAACCGGCGTATCCAGAAAAAGGCGCGTTCCTTCCCTTTTGGCCGCTGTAGCATAGCTTGTCACCGTCAGATAGGGATCGGCATAGCCGCTTTCTTTTTCATAAACAGCGCTTACGAGATCGGTTATGTCCAGCGCCGGCATTAAGCTGTGCAAATCGCTAGTGGAAATCATTTCCGTTTGGATGCCAAGTCTTTTTTGCAACGCTACATTTGCTTCCAATCCGGCTTGGTCTTTGGCGTCCACCACGGCCACAAAGCCGGTTGGCGTGAACCCACATTCCCCGCCAACCTGCTCCCCAAAATTCTGGAAGACGCGCAGACTGTGCAGCGCCATGCGTGCCGTTAGCTCATTGGAATAATGCTGGCGAATGATGGCTGACGATTTGCCGCTGGAAGCGACACCCAGGCTGTCTTTTTCCAGCAAGGCCACGTTTGACCCCCGTTTTGACAATTCATAGGCGGTAGCGCAGCCCATAATGCCCGCGCCAATAATGATGACATCGAAATTCTTAGACACGATAATTCTCCTCATAATTTTAGGACAAGCTGCTGGCTTGTCACTTTTCCAATCAAAATGCCGCTTTGATTCAAAATATAAACATTTCAAGCGGGAAAGATAATGACTCCACGTGCTGTTTCTCCCTTTAACATATCGGCATACGCTTCGTTAATCTGTTCCAGCGTATACTGCCTGGAAATCAGCCGATCCAGGTCAAGTAACCCCTGCTGGTACAGACCGGCGTACTTGGGGAAATCACGGGCGGTATTGGCCGAGCCGTAATACGATCCGGTAATCGTTTTTTCCTGCCGAGCGATAAGCGCGCCGGGCAAATTGGCGCTGCTGCCCATTGATGAAATGCCGACTAACACGACCGTGCCGCCCGGCCGTACCGCATCCAGACACTGCTCCTGCACGGCCGGAATACCAATCGCTTCAAACACATAATCAGCGCCGCGCCCCTCAGTCAGGTTGCGAATCGAGTCGTTTGTGTCCGGGCGGGCGATGATGATGTCGGTCGCGCCAAATGCTTTCGCCAGGTTGCCTTTGGTCTCATTCGTGTCCACAGCGATGATGCGGCTGGCCCCGGACAGTTTGGCCCCCATGATGATGCTCAATCCGACGCCGCCGGCGCCAAAAACGGCGACGCTGCTGCCCGGTTCTACTTTGGCCGTGTTCAGCGCCGCGCCCACGCCGGTGGTCACCGCGCAGCCGATGAGGGCGGCCACGTCAAACGGTACATCTTTGTCGAGCTTGACGCAGCATTGTTCGGGCACAACGGTATAATCGGCGAAGCAGGCGAGGGCGCTGAAATGGTAGATGGGTTCCCTATTCTTGGAGAGCCGGGTCGTGCCATCCATCATTGTGCCCGCCCAAATGGGGCCGACATAGGCGTCGCACAGGCTGGGCTTGTCGTGCAGGCAGTAGAAACATTCGCCGCAGTTGGGCGCCCAGTTCAGCGCTACATGATCGCCGGGTTGGACCCGTGTAACCTTTTCACCAACGGCGGCGACAATGCCCGCGCCCTCATGTCCCGGCACGACGGGCGTGGCGTGTTTGGTGGCCCCGGTCATCAAATGCCAATCGCTGTGGCACACGCCCGCCGCCGCCACTTTGACCAGCACTTCGCCCTGGCGCGGTTCCTCTAAATCCAGTTCTTCAATTTGAAATGGGACACCTGCTTCATAAAAAACGGCCGCTTTTATTTTCATGTTTTCTCCTGTGGCAACAGTGGATTTTAGTAAGGAACGGATAAGGAATCCTGTTTTACCCGTTCTTTATTTGTATCTGTTGTTGCTATCTATGATTCCATCGTACTTGTATCAATTCGTAACGATTTTAGCGCTTGCCAATCAATTTCCACGCCCAGGCCCGGCTTGTCCGGCAGGGTGACGACCCCATTTTCGGCCACAATTGGCTGCGGCAGGATGAAGTCGCGCCGCTCCGGCGTCCAGGTAGGCGGATCGTAGGGGAATTCGATGAAGGGCGCGTTGGATACGGCCGCACTCACCTGCAAATTGGCCAGCAGCGCCAGCCCATCTCCCCAGGTGTGAGGCGAATAGATGTTTCCGGCGGCGTTAACTTCGGCGGCAAGCTGCTTGGCGCGCAGAATGCCGGTACTCCAGGCCACATCCTGCTGGTACACGTCATACGAGCCGTGCCGCAGATATTCGCGGAATTCGGCAAACTCACGGTTGCCCTCGCCGCCGGCAATGCGCACTTTTGCGCGGCGGCGCAGTTCGGCCAGGCCGTGATAATCGTGACGGTGCAGCGGCTCTTCCAGCCAGTACACGCCCAATTCGGCCAGGGCGTCGGCGGCGTAAACGGCCGTTTTGAAATCCCACGTCGCCGCCTCATCCCAGGGCATACGCCAGGCTTGGTTGGCGTCCACCAGAATGTGCATCTCCGGGCCGATGGCCTCACGTACAGCGCGCGCGACGGGAATATCCTGGCGCGGGTCGTCGGCGTGGAAGCGCAGTTTGAGCGCCGGAAATCCGAGCGCCTTGAGCCGCTGTGCCAGCGCGACGCGCACTTCGAGGGGGGCTTGCGCGCCGGTAGAGGCGTAAACGGACACGCGCGGGCTGGCTCCGCCCAGCAGCCGCCACAACGGCTGGCCGGTGATTTTGCCCATCAAGTCCCACAGCGCGATTTCCAGGGGCCACATACGGCCGTAATGAAACTGCAAGTTGTCCAAAATCCGCACGTGCCGCTCGATGGCAAACGGGTCGTGGCCGATGAACAAATGCGCGTGCCCGGCAAAGCCCAGCATCGTATCTCCGGAGCCGATGCCTTCAAAATCCCCGGCGCGAACGCAGACGAGGGTGCTGGTGTGGCTGCGGCGCGGGTTCGGGTCCCACGAGGCGTGGAAGGGCGGGTCGAGGGGCAGGCGGTAATGGTGGATTTCGATGGATTCGATTAAATGAGTCATGGTTTTTCAAAGGGCAACAACAAATGGGAGTAAGGAACGGATTTTGTCCGTTTTTTTCTCAATCCGTTGTTGCCATCTCATCTAATAGTTGATCAAGCTGGAGTTGTTGCCGGCAGGTTTGGGTGGGCACGGCCGTTTCCCCATCCCAGCCCATCATCTCATAATAACGCCGCTTGGCCCAGGCCAACGTCTCCTCCGTGAGTTCCACCCCGGCGATGGGGCCACTCTGAAACGCTTGCCTCACCCGCTTAGGCAGTTTGTCGTCATCGGCCGTAAACCCTTCGCGCAAATTGAACAGACGCGCCAGCGTTTGCGCCCGCGCTCCCACCGCCAGCATATCCTGAATCGTGTACGCAATCCCCGTCACCCCCGACAGCGCCTGCGCCAGGTGGCTGTAGCTGTACGGGTAAAAATGGCAGTTGACGGCGCAGTCCTGGAAGTGCATCCAGTTCAATTCATTGTAAAAGATGCGCATCTTGTTCTCGTCAATCTCTTGCGGCGATTGGGCGTGGACTTTCTGGCCCTCTGGCAAGGCGGCATTAACTCGATCAATGCCGTCGCCCGCGCGGGCAAACTCAGTGTCGTGCATGTTCATCATGTGGTCAGCGCCGACGGGGGCGACGGCATAGCCAACGCCCATGGCGTGCTTCAGGCGCGGCTCGTGCATGGGCAGTTCTTGCCCTTTGATGGTCAGGTTAAACGGCTCCGTCGCCGGGCCGAATCGTTGGCTCATCCGGGCCACCCCGTCAGCCAGCGCCTCGCCAAAGCCGTCTCGATTGGCGATCAGTTCGACCGCTTTGACCAGTAAATCGGCATCGCCCCAAGGGAATGCCAGACCGCCGGTATCAGCCGCCGTCAGAATGCCCTGCTCGAAGCATTCCATCACAAATGCAATCGAAGCGCCGGTGGAAATGGCGTCCAGGCCGTAAGCGTTAGCCAGCTCGTTGGCTTTGCACACTGCTACATTGTCCTCCACGCCGCAGTTGGAACCAAAGGCGGCCATCGCTTCATATTCCGGACCGCCGTAGACGGGATCGAGTTTTTGGTAGGGATTATCGCTTTCGTGTGCAAAGACTTGCTTGCAGTTGATGGGGCAGGATTGGCAGGTGTCGCGCTCTTTGAGGAACATTTCGTAGTTACGCTCGCCGCTGAGCCGGTCCCGGTTTTCAAAAATGGGCAGGCCGAAGTTGTGGGTGGGCAGGCCGCCCAGGTAGCCCCAGCCCATGAGGGAATCCTGGGTGCCGCGGCCGATGCCTTCGGCGGCCCAGGCGGCTTTTTCTTTGTAATTAGCGCCCAGCCATTTGGCAACGGCCGTTACCGGTTTTCGCTCCGCCACCGGCAGTTTCATCGTCCCGCGCACGGCGACTGCTTTAAGATTTTTCGATCCCATGAGCGCGCCCAGCCCATTGCGTCCGGCGGCCCGGTTGATGTCGTGCATCACAGCCGCATACAACACCCCATTTTCACCCGCCGGGCCGATTTGCGCGACGCGGATTTTCTCGTCGCCCAACTCCTGCTGAATGGCCTGCTGTGTGGGCGCGGTCAGTTGGCCCCACAAATGGGCAGCGGGACGAATTTCCACCACGCCATTTTTAATCCACAAATACACCGGCGACTCAGCCCGGCCACGAATGACCAGCGCATCAAATCCAGCCCGCTTAAACTCATGGCCCCACCAACCGCCCGCTTCCGAACTGGCAATCGCCCCCGTCAGCGGCGACTTACCGCCCACGCCATGCCGCCCGGAGCCGGGCAAATTAGTCCCCTGCATGATGCCCGGCGCAAAAATGAGCAAATTGTCCGGGCTGAGCGGGTCGGTCTGCGGCGGTAAATCGCGCAGCAGCAGGTAAGCGACCAATGCCCGCCCGCCGACTAAAAGCCTATAAACCGCTTCGGATGGCTTCTCGACATTAGTTTCGCCCGTTGTCAAGTCTACATGTAGAATTTTGCCGTGTATGCCGCCAATCATTTTTTCTCCTCGGTGGCACAACAACGGATGGGAATAAAAAACGGATTAAGAAAGAAATATCCGCTCCTTGCTCCGATCCGATGTTGCCTTTTATGAATAGCTGCCCGGTAACATAATTTCTCGCGGCAGCAAGATATTGAATTCATCGCGCAGCCGCCGGTCTACTGCTTCCGGGATGATGGCCGAGAAATGGGTTTTGAGGAGGCGCCGCGCCTCCTGACGGGCGCGTTCACGCATGTCCAGGCTGCCTGCCTTTTCCCAGTCGGCGCGGGCGCCGCGATCAACGGTATGCGGGTAATGGTATTCGCTGTTCATCAGTTCCAATGTTTGCGGATGGCCCAGGTAATGGCCTTCGCCGTAGCAAACCTCATGAATCACATCCAATGACAGGGATTCCTCGGTTACTTCCAGACCGCGCACCAGGCGCATTGCCTGCCCGTTGATGTCGTCGTCAATGATATACTGCTCGTAGGCGACGGTCAGCATAGATTCCAGCATCCCGGCCGAGTGATGATTGTATTGCGCTCCGGCCAGAGCGACAACGGCCGTTGTCAATCCCTTCTCAAATCCGGCCTGAATATCGGGGGTTTTACTGTCCGTCAAGGCGGAAGAACTGTAAATGGGCAGGCCGTAAAATTGGGTCATCTGGGCCGAGGCGGCGTTCATCAGGGCCAATTCGGCCGTGCCGCCAATCATGCCGCCAGTACGCATATCGGATACCAGAGGCATCCCGCCCATTAGTGTGGGATGGCCGGGACGCAGCAGTTGGACGTAGGTGATGCCAGCTAACTCTTCAGCGATGACTTGAACCAGTGTGCCCACCAGGGAAGCGGGCGCGGTAGCCCCGGACTGGGGCGCGGAAACGAGGGAGACGGGAATGCCCGCCCGCACGGCCGTTGTCAGGGTTTCGGTGGTTTCGGTGGCGAAGCGCAACGGGCTGACCATCCAGCAGAGGTTGAAGGAGAGGAACGGCCGTGCCCGAAATTTCTCCTCACTCCCGGCAATCATCACCCCCATTTTCTTGATTTCGGCCACCTTTTCCGGGAAATAGCAGCCGCCCATGACGTGTTTGTTGGTGGCCGCCAGGCAGGCGTAAAAAGTGTTGATGTCAATATCGTCATTGCCCACATCGCGGGCGACGACGGGGCGCAGAAAGAAGTGGATGTTGTCCAGCGTTTCTACCAATCGGCCAATGTCGTACAAGTCACGCAGGCGCGAATGGCGCACACGGCCGCTTTCCAGGTCGAGCACATGAACGGCCGCGCCGCCCGTCCCCAAATGGACTCGTTTGCCGCGCAGGTGAAGGTCGAAACGGCCGTCTTTGCTGTACAGCGTCACATCCTTATTCACCGTCTGCAAAGCCGTTTCCACCATCGCGCGGGGAATATATACCCGGTCAAGCGCCGCATCCACCCGCGCCCCGGCTTTTTTCATGATGTCCCGGCATTCCGAGGCTGCGATTTGTACGCCGGTGCGCTCCAGAATACTGAGGGCGGCTTCGTGAATGCGCTGCACTTCGGCCTCTTTCAAGGGTCGGTACTGGCCGCCTTCCAGACCTGGGGGCAAATAGTTGGCTGGCTGACTCTTGGCCTTACGCGCGCGCCGACGGCGGTGGCTGGATCGTTTCATGTGAACCTCCAATGTGAGTAAACCTCCGGGGGACTCCTTCAACGGCCTCAGCGCCCGAAATCTCCCAGAGGTTGGTGTCACTTCCCCTACCACGCCTGCTGATACAAATCGGCCATCACATCCTCGCTCACCGCGCGCGGATTCGTCCACCAGTTCAAATCGGTGATAGCAGCTTTAGCCAGGGCCGAAATCAGATCTTCGCTGACGCCGGCATCGCGTAAACAGGTGGGCAGGTCAATATCGGTGAGCAGGTTGTGAACGGCCGTCACCGCCCCCTGCGCCTGTTCTCTTACCGAACGACAAACATCGCCCGGCATCAGCGCCTCGGCAACGGCCGCATACCGTTCCAGCGCGCCGACATGACTGTACCACATCTGATGCGGCAGCATCATACCGCAGGCCAACCCGTGATGCATATCGGCCAGGCTGGACAGCGGGTGCGCCAGTGAATGGCACGCCCCCAGCCATTTGGAACTGATGGCAATGCCGCCAATCATCGAGGCTTGCAGCATATCACTGCGCGCCTGTCGATTGTTGCCGCGGGCAACGGCCGTTCGTAAACTGCGCCCCACCAGCTCAATTCCATACAAAATCATCGGGTCGAGGACGGGATTATGATTGGTGGACACATACGCTTCGATGAGATGAGAGAGCGCGTCCATGCCGGTGGCCGCCGTCAGGCGGGCGGGCAGCGTCAACGTCAATTCCGGATCTACCAGGGCTACATCCGGGATGGTCGTTGCCCCGCCGACGCTGAATTTCATTTGCTTCTCGGGATGAGTGAGGACGGCCCAGGGCGTCACCTCGGCCCCGGTTCCGGCGGTGGTGGGGATGGCGATGGTGGGGGGCATGGCGGCGGGCGAGGGATACGGCCGTTTCTCATTCCCCAGCATCGTCGCATACTCCCAGATCAAGGCGTCCGGCGGCCCGCCGGCCAGCAGTTTCACCGCTTTGGTCGTATCCAGCCCACTGCCGCCGCCCACACCGATCTGCACATTCGCGCCGCTCGCCCGAAAAGCGGCGGCGGCGACTTCTACCGAGGCGATGCTGGGATTGGGTACGACCTGGTCATAAATCACAGTGGGTAAACCGGCCGCCGCCAATGAGTCGGCGATAGTTGCCAGCAGTCCGGCCTGCACAACGCCCGGATCGGCCAGGATGAAGACGGCCGTTGCCGCCAACGATCTGGCTGTTTCGCCCGCCAAAGCAGCCGCGCCAAATCCAAAATGAGTCTGGCCCGGCCAAAGATAAAGAGAAATCTTGTTTTCAGTCATTGTTCCTTTTGTGTGGCAACAACGGATAATTAGAAAACAACGGATAAAAATCCGTTTGTTACTCTCATCTGCTGTTGCTTGACCCTCCGTTGTCGTTACGATATTGATCCAATGCCATACGCTCCATGCAGCGCTTCCCCGGCGGCAAACCGTTCCATCCGATAGGGGGTGATAGAGACCCGCGCTTCACGTCCCAAAACAACGCTGGCCAATCCCTCGCCAATCGTCGGGGCCAGCTTAAAGCCATGCCCGCTGAAACCGACAGCCACAAACAGCCCCTCATAGCCGGGAACCGGCCCGACAATCGGGTTCCAATCCGGCGTGATGTCGTAAGGCCCCGTCCAACCGGCCGTACACTGCGCATCGGCAAAGGCGGGCATCCGGTTGGCGATCAGGTCGGCGATGCGTTCGATGTGGGCGTCGTCTACGGCGTCTTTGAGGCTGTCCGGGTACTCGATGGGGTCGCCGTGATCGCCCGTGCCCACCAGGACCATGCCGCCTGTTTCCGGCCGAAAGTAGATTTTGTCCGGGGTGGTCAAATCTTTGACGACGGGCCAATCGAGTGCATACGGCCGTTCAATCTGCAGCGTAATCACCTTGTGGCGGCTGACGACGTAAGGAAATTCAACTCCGATCATCTGCCCCAGGTTGTGCGTCCACGGCCCAGCAGCCATGACGACGACCGGCGCTTCCCAGACGCCCTGACTGGTGGCGACGGTTTTGGTCTGGCCGTTGAGGGTGATGTTGGTCACGGCCGTATGCGTCCGCACGTCCACCCCTAATTCCTTCGCCCGACGGGCATACGCCGTCGTCGTCAGGTACGGGTCGGCGTAGCCTGCCTGCGAATCGTAGCCGATCACAGCCACGTCATCGAACTGCAAGAGAGGGTGAAATTCGTGGGCTTCGGCGGGGGTGAGAACGGCCGTATCAATCCCATGCGCATTTTGCGTGCGGAACACCGCCTCCATCGGTTCCCGGTGCGTTTCCGACCCGACAATCAGATAGCCGGTGCGCCGCCAGCCCGCCTCCCCGCCGACCACCTCGTCAAAATGACTGAAAATCTTCAGGCTTTCTACCGCATGAACCAGGTTCGATTCAATCGAGTAATGGGTGCGGACGATGGCGCACGATTTAGCCGTACCCCCGCCGCAAATCGCCTTCCGCTCCAGCAAGACGACGTTTTTCGCCCCCTGCCGGGCCAGGTCGTAAGCCGTACTGCACCCCACCACCCCGCCGCCAATGACGATGATGTCGGCTGTACTCGCTTTAGACATGCTTACCTCCTTCAAATAGAGAGATTCGTTGCCCAATTCCCTAACCTGGATAAGCCAGAGAAGATTTCGACACGAATTTCACGAATGGCACGAGTTAAAACCGTCCTGATATTCGTGTAATTCGCGTCAAAAAATTCTTGTACGCAAAACAAAATTTTCATTGAAAAGGTACTGGCAAAATCTATTGGGCGACAATCGAAGCCAACTGTGCCCCGGCCAAACGGATTAGATCATCCGGGCTGAGTTCCAGACCGGCCATCGGGTCGCCGCTGCTGATATTGACTTTTCGACAGCGCGCAATCGCCTCATCGAAAATGACGGGAACTGCTTCTGGCAGGCACAGCGGCGCTACAGCCCCCTGAACTGTTCCGACAACCTGTAAGATCTCTGCGGCAGAAGCAAAACTGAGCCGCCGCCAATCTTGTGGCAGGTGGGCGCGTACCGCTTTGGGATCGAGACGGCCGTCGCCCAAAACGCAGGCCATAACAAAGCGGCGCGCCCCGCTCTTTTCTTTCAACAGGATGGATTTAACCATCTCCTTTTTGACAACGCCGCGCTGGGCGGCGGCTGCCGCAACTGTAAAGACCGGCTCTCGATGGGGCAGCAGATGGTAAGGAACATCGTTTTTTTCCAGGAGGGCAATTACTTTGGTCTCAGGCGGGTTCATATGTTTTCACCATCTAATCGCCGGTATTCACGGATAACCAGCGGCAAATTGGTGTCGCGGAGGGTAGGCAGTTGGAAACGGGCCTGGCGAACTTGATTGTAGTCGAGAACGGCCGTTACTAACCCCTCTTCCTTGCCCATCTGCGCCATAACCTCGCCAAACGGATCAATAATCCGCGAACCGCCCCAAAAATGCAGCTTTTCCTCCTGCCCTACCCGGTTTACCATCACCGCCGGCCAGCCATACGTAATGGCCAGATAGCGCAGCGTCACGCCCCAGCCCTGCGGGTTGTCAAAATCGCCGCCCACCGCTTCCACCGCTGAATTGGTCGGAATCAGCAGCAGCGTCGCGCCCCGGCAGGCTGCCAGATGAGGTAGCGGCGGATTCCAAACGTCGGCGCAAATCAGCAGGCCGGTCTGCCATTGTTCCTGATCTGGATCGAGGGAGAATACATCCACTCGATCACCGGCCGCGAAGTATTTTCCTTCGACCAGATTGCCATAGGTTGGTAAATAAATTTTGCGATGGCGGAATTGAACGCTGCCGTCCCGGACGGCTAGCGCCGTGTTGTAAAACTGCGCCCCGGCTCCTTCTTCGACCAGGCCGAACACGGTCAGCATGTTTTGGGAGGCGCGGGCCAGGGTCATCACCAATTCATCATCGGTGCGGATTGCGATGTCGGGAACGGCCGTTGCCAGCAAATAGCCGGTCAGCGACAACTCCGGGAACACCAGAACCTGCACCCCCTGCGCCTGCGCTTCCGCCATTACCGCCAGATGCTGTTCTACATTGGCTGCCAAATCGTTGAGCCGGGGCGCTGTCTGGGCCATACCCACGCGCAGTTGTCCCTTCATGTTCCTTTTCCTCCTGGCTGAATAGCGCGCCGCTTTTCGCGCCAGCCGGCAGCGGCTTGCTTGAGGGATAGGCTGGGTTTCATGATGCAGTTGAGGCGACAGCGGCCGTACCGACGGGCTGAACGCCTAAGTCTTGTCCGGCTTGCAGGATGGTTTGCCACAGGTACGCGGCCAATGATCGCCCGCCGATGAGGATGTAGGCGGGCACGGTCATGAGGCCAGCCCTGGCGGTTATGTCGCGGCGGATGATGAGTTGGGTTGTTTTGGCGACGCTGCTTTGCTTGGCCGCGCCGTTAGGAAATTGGCTGTCGTGGAAGTCAAGGCCGCATAAGCGGTTGAGCAGTTTGGCGCTGTTTGGCCCAATCAGCCACAGTTCAGCGCTGCCGTGGGTGACGTCGGTGACGGTGATGAGGTCGGGGTTGTCGCTGGCTTGTTGGGCGAGGGTGGCGGCCGTTTCCCTCACATTCCCCACCGCTGTACTCACGAAGAATAAATCCGGCCGCAGCCGGTACAAACGGCCGTAATCTACTGCTTTACCTGCGCCGATGGCTAACTCGTCCGCGTCGAGCATCGCTCCGGCCGTTTTCCCTTCGATGCGGATTTTGCCGTTGTGGGATTGGTCACAGAGGGCGGCGGATTGGGCGAGAACGGCCGTTTCCACTTCGACATCCCCGTAATTCTGCGCCACATGCCAGCCATCTTGATTGCTAAATCGAGCTTGCTTTTGCCTGGCTGTTTCATAAATTGGTGAATTTTTCATCATTTCATCTCGTTCCAGTGTGGCAACAGCAGATTTTAATAAACAACGGATGAAAATCCGTTCCTTATTCCCATCCGTTGTTGCCCGCGCACCTTACCAAATGCACTCCCAACTTCGCCCCATGAAAATTAGCAATGATTCCCACATCCAACCCATGATGCCGCATCTTCGCCCGCAAATGCGCCTTCATCTCCTCAGTCACTTCCCGCACCGCAATCGTCGCCGTCAGAATCTTATCCTCGACATTGATGAGGCGCGTCTCCTGGTCGCCCAGGTGATGCCCGTGAAAATAAACCGGTGTTTTTCTGATATACTTGTATCCGATCTCCTGCTGCCGTAATTCGACCATCGTCGCCCGGCGATAAACCTGGTGCAGAAATCCCGGCCCAAGCTCATAATGAACCCGGTACAATACAGCCAATAATTCCTCGGCCAGATGCGGATAAGGCGTTTCAATGTAATTGCCTCTGGATTCCCACTCAAACTCAACCTGCTTACCCCGCACGAAATTGGGCAGCCGCTGAACCTCAACCGAATTACCGCCAAAATTTGCCAGCAAGGCTAGATCAGCATCCGTCACTTTCAAGTACGAAATCGCCTGCGCCTGGTGGATCGGTTCAAGCTGGGGCACAACTTTCAACTCCAACAGCAGTTTGCCATCTTCCACCCACACATCCACAAAATACCGTCCGACATCTACACCCCGGTAATACACTGTAAACTGTTTCTCGGTGTTACACTTGATGCCTTTCTCTTCTAACCGGAAAGCAATCGCATCTCGCACAAAATCTTCGGGCAGCATGGGGCCAAGCTCGTTGTATACGTCAAAAAAAGAGCCGCGGACTTTGTAAGTCAGGTCTTCGTGAATAAGCTTCATCGTTTCTCCCCATGGGCAACAACAGATATGAGTAAAAACGGACAAGAAAAAAATCTGTTCCTTCCTCCCATCCGTTGTTGCCATTATATCCTCAACCTTTCCCCTGACGGGTCATAAAAAGCGCCATGATGTACCACCGCTTCCACCAACGCCCCATTGCGACGAATCGTGAATGTCGCGCCGGGCTGCGCAGCCAATTCCGGCGGCAGCCAGCATAATCCAATAGATTCGTTTAACGTCGGACTGAAGCGGCTGGAGGATACCCAGCCTATCGTCTCCAATCCCAGCGGCGTCCCTTCCTTTAGCTGAACTACTTGCAGCCCTTCCTCCGGTACAATCGTTGAGTCTACCATTTTGAAGCCGGTAAGTTTTTGTTAGGAACCCCCTTTGGCGGCGATGTCTGCCAATGCCCGCTGCCCTAGAAAGTCATCCTTGTCCAGCTTCACCGCCCAGCCTAACTCCGCGCCAAATGGATTGCTGAGCGCGTCGGTGTCGGCGCCAATGATGATGTGCCCTTTTTCCAGGCGCAGAACCCGCTGCGCTTCCACGCCAAAGGGCCGGATGTCGAATTCTTCCCCGGCGTCAAGAATGGTTTCCCAGAGGAAACGGCCGTATCCCGCCTCACAATGAATCTCATACGACAGTTCACCTGTAAACCCAATTCGCAGCAAGCGGCAGGGTGCGCCGGCCACGGCCGCATCACGCACATGCATGTATGGAAACGCCTCATTGCTCAGATCGGCGTCCGTCAGCGTGTGCAGCAGTGCGCGCGATTGTGGTCCGGCCAGGTTGAACGCCGTCCGCTTCTCGCTGACGTTGGTCACATGCGCGCCATTCCCCCAGCCCGACTGCGCCCACCATTGAATCCATTCATACACGGCCGTCGCCCCGGAGGAGGTCGTCGTTATGTACCATTCCTGCTCGCTCACTCGCGCCGTCACGCCGTCATCCATGAGAACGCCTTCGGCGTTGACCACCGCGCCATAACGCACCCGGCCTATCTTCAAGTTGCTGAATGTGTTGATATACAGTTTATCCAGCAGGGCCGGGACGCCGGGGCCGGTTAGCTTAATTTTGCCCAGTGTGCTCACGTCAATCATGCCCACCCGTTCGCGCACCGCTTTCACCTCGGCCGCCGCATCGCCGTAATGCTCTGGCCGCAGCCACAGCCCGGCCACCATCATCTTCGCGCCGCGGGCCACGTGCCAATCATGTACCGGCGTCACTCGCACTGGCTCCATCATTTGCCCGGCGAGATTGGCGAGTTTTAACGGCCGTACCGGTGGCCGCGCCGTCGTCGTTCCCGTTTGGGCAATCGTTTGTCCATTTACCTCGGCTGTGAGATGAATCGTATTGACACTGGCCCACTTCCCCTGCGACGGCCCCATCGAAATCGTACTGTACCGCTTCAAAAGCTGCATACTGTCATACCCTTCGGCGATGGCGTCTTGCAGTTCCTTATCCGTCACATCTTCATCAAAATCAATAAACCGCTTGCCCTTTTCCTCCCCAACGACGCGCGCCAAATCCGACGAGCGCGCCGGTTCGGCGTTTTTGCGCCGGGTAACGGCCGCTTTCTCCTGCGGACTCGGCCCGTCACTCATCCCTAAAAACGCCGCCGCCTGCTGCCCGACAAGATGCCCTTCATCCAATCCTAACGCATGCGAGCCTGTCACCCGCCCGGCCGCAAAAATGCCGTCGGGTATCGTTTTGGGCAGAAATTCGCGCCGCGTTTCGTCGTATTCAAACCGCCCGCCAGCCAGGTAGAGCAATTGGTTGTCGGGAGCATACAGAGTGTTGAGGATAATGGCGTCGCAGGCTACCAAACGCCGGTTGTTGAGATTATCCAGCGGCGCAATGTCGGCGGCCGTCACCTCTTTCCTACCGTGCGCTTTAACGATGGTATGCTGCCAGTAGACAGGCACACCGGCGCGGGCAATCTCATCGCCCAATTCGCTGCCGCCCGCCCGATGATCGGCCACGCCGACCACATCCACGCCAACCGCCTTCAAATCGCGGGCCAACTTCCAGCCGTCGTCGTTGGCAGTGACGATCAGCGCTTTTTCGCCGGGCACGACTCCGTACAGATGCAGCAAACGCTGGGCGGCGCTGCCCAGCATCACGCCGGGCAAGTCGTTGTTGTCAAATAAAATGGGCTGGTCGAGCGCGCCGGTGGCGAACATGGCGGCTTTGCCGCGCACTTTGTACAACATCTTGCCGCAGACCGCCGCCAGCCAGCGCTCTTCAAACCAGCTTGTGACCAGGGTGGAGGTGAAAATGCGGATGTAGGGGTGGGTGGAGACGGCCGTTACCAATTGCCCCAACCCCTCTTGATTCTCCCCGCTGTACCGCCAATGCCCGCCCAGATACGGCGCTTCGTCAAACAGCAGCACCCGCGCCCCAGCCTCCGCCGCCGCCAGCGCCGCGCTCAATCCAGCCGGCCCCGCCCCCACAACCACCACATCCCCATGCAAATACTGCTTCAAAAATCCTTCCGCCAGCGGCGCATTCACGTTCAGCTTGCCCAACCCGGCCGCTTTACGCAGGATTTTTTCATAAACCGGCCACAACCGCTGCGGACGGATGAAAGTCTTGTAATAAAAGCCAACCGGCATGAATTTATCGCCCATCTGCGTCAGACTCATCACGTCTCGATCCACTGACGGCCACGCATTCACCGGCTTGACCTCCAGCCCCGCTTCCACTGGCCGCAGCCAGGCGCTGACACTGGGTTCATCCCCGATTTGCACCATAGAGCCGGTCGCGTGCCCATACGCCATCAGCCCGCGCGGACGGTGATATTTGAAAGAACGGCCGATTACCTTCACCCCATTCGCCGCCAACGCCGAGGCAATCGAATCGCCCGGATGGGCAATGTACTGCTTTCCGTTAAATTTGAACTGAACCGTTTGGGAGCGGTCAATTAGCTCATTTGGTTGTGCTGGAATGCGTCTGCTTTCTGTTTTGTTGCTCATAGACAAACCTTACTTGACGCTGTATACTTTACACGGTATTAAAACCATATTGTTGGAGGTTTTGTAATGACTGTGAAAGAAAAAGTGACGTTGACATTGCCGCGCAATTTGATGGAAACGGTGCGTAAGATGGCTCCGCCGCGCGGACAGAGCAAATTTATAACCGAGGCGGTTGAATATTTCATCGAGGTAAAACGCCGTCAAACCTTGCGCGAAGAGTTGATTGCCGGTTACAAGGCGACGGCCGAAGAATCCCTGGCCATCACAAAAGAGTGGGAAGCTACCGATAATGTAGATTGGTTGAAACATGTACCGCCATATGAAGGAGAGGAGCCACCTTATGACGCGCAGGATTCGTAGAGGCGATATTTTTTCTGTTGATTTTGAGCCAGTACGTGGTTCGGAACAGGGTAAAATTCGGCCAGCGATCGTTATCCAAAATGATGTTGGTAACCGACACAGTCCAACCATCATCGTGGCTCCCATCACTTCGGGAGAAAAAGCGAAATTTCGCGTCAACGTGGCAATCAAAGCGCCTGAAGGTGGTCTGACAAACAATTCGATCATTCTCCTCAATCAAATTCGTACAACAGATCGGTCTCGTTTTAGCCGATATTGGGGACACGTTACGTCAGGGACGATGCGAAAAGTGGATGAAGCCATCAGAATCAGCCTTGGTCTCGTTTCCATTTAATCCCAAAGATAGGCGCTTTCGACCTTGTTAGTTTTGGTGTGCCGCTCGGCCAGGAACCAAAGGCCGCACCCCGCCCGATGATACCACCACTCCTTTTGCACCCCGACCTTGTTCTCCCGCAGAAAAACGTAATCCGCCCACTCTTCATTAGAAACATTCATCATCTCTTTCGGCCGCGGATTATACTCCCCGCCAAACCGAAATTCGTTCACATTCCGCATCCCACAATTCGGGCAATCTATTTGAATCATCTATCCGTCCCTTCCTCCCATCCGATGTTGCCTATTTCTCAACCGAGGCCGCGCCCTTCTCCCCCACCGGGTCATTTTCATAAAAGCGGGCGAGGCGGAACGGCCGTATCATCTCCGGCGTCTCATTCGTAGCAATCAACTCCGCCATCCGCTTCCCGGCCGAAGGCGTCGCCTTAAACCCATACGTCCCCCAGCCCACATCCACCACAAACCCTTCCACCGGCGTGAAGCCCATAATTTGGCTGTAATCCGGCGTCATGTCACACAAACCGGCCCATTGGCGCATCACGCGCACATGGCTCAGGCTGGGGAACAGTTCCAGCATATGCCCGGCCAGCCCTTCCGTAAACCCCAGCGAGCCGCGCATCGAGTACGACGCATACGGGTCAACCGACGCCCCCATCACCAGTTCGCCCCGATCCGACTGGCTGATGTACACATGCAAACTGCCGGAGACGATGACCACATCCAGGAATGGCTTGAGCGGTTCAGTGACCAGAGCTTGTAATGGGTAAGTGGTAATGGGTAATTTGACGCCGGCCATGTCGGCGATGATGGATGACCAACCGGCGGTGGCGTTGTGGACCATGCCCGTCTTGATGAAGCCGCGATTCGTTTGTACGCCGGTCACTTTGCCGTTTTGCACCTCGATGCCGGTGGCTTCAGTAAGCTGGTGGATGTGTACGCCCATCCGGTCGGCGTGATGGGCGTAGCCCCACACCACCGCGTCGTGGCGCATGATGCCGCCGCGCGGATGGTACAGCGCCCCCAGGATCGGATAGCGGGGATGGTCGCTGACATCAAGCGGCGGGCACAGTTTTTTGATTTTGTCCGGGCCGATGACGCTGGACTCGCCCCCTTCCAGCAGATTGACTTCGGCGCGGCGGCGCATCGTGCGCATAGCGCCGTCAGAGTGGGCCAGGGTCAAATGGCCGCGCTGGCTCAACATGACGTTGAAGTCGAATTCAACCGACATCTGCTCATACAACTTCAAACTTTCATCATAAAAGCGCACCCCGGCCGGCGTGAGATAGTTACTGCGGACGATGGCGGTGTTACGGCCGCTTCCCCCCGCCCCAATGTAATGCTTCTCCGCCACAGCCACATTGGTAATCCCATGCTCCTTCGCCAGATAGTAGGCGCAGGCCAGCCCATGCCCGCCGCCGCCGATGATGACGACATCGTAGCTCTCTTTTAGATCGTGATGGCGCCACATGCGGGATAACGGCCGTTTCCCATTCAATGCCTGTTTAATCAATTTCAACGACACATTAATCTCCTAAATCCATTCCTTTCCCTCATCCGTCGTTGCCAGCCAACAAAATCGTAAACCGTTCCCGAATCGCTGCGTCAACTTCCGGCGGAATCGTTTGCGGATGGTGCATTTTCAGAATTTGGCGGGTTTTTTGCCGCGCCCGTTCCCGCATATCCAGCCCGCCGTTTGCTTCCCAATCCGCCCGCCGCTGCCGGTCGCCCGTGTGCGGGTAATAATATTCCGAATGCATCAATGCCAGGCTTTGCGCCGTGCCCAGGTAATGCCCCTCGCCGCGACAAACCTGCTCAATCACATCAATAGACAACATCTCATCCGTCACCTCAATGCCGCGCACCATGCGCATGATTGAGCCGTTGATGTCATCATCAATCACGTACTGCTCATAGGCAACCGTGAGCATGGATTCCAGGAAGCCGGCCGAATGGTGGATATAATTTGACCCGGCCAGCGCCGCCGCCAGACTGGTCATTCCCTTTTCGTAACCAGCCTGGATGTCGGGGAGTTTGGATTCGGTCAACCCGGATGAATTGTAAACTGGCAGGTTCACGTACTGTCCCAACTGGGCTACGGCCGCGTGCATCATGGCAAATTCAGGCGCGCCGCCGATGTAATTGCCGGTGCGTAAATCGGAAACGGAGGGCACATACCCCAGCGCTACCGGCGTTCC
Organism: Chloroflexota bacterium; assembly: GCA_024275635.1. Classification (GTDB taxonomy): domain Bacteria; phylum Chloroflexota; class Anaerolineae; order Promineifilales; family Promineifilaceae; genus JACKCC01. The sequence continues at coordinate 30,223 of JAJRYT010000022.1, forward strand.
CGGCTTGACAAGCTGGCAGTAGGTGATGCCGGACAGTTCCTCGGCATGAATTTGGGCCAGGGTTCCGGCCAGGGCGGCGGGGCTGGTCGCGCCGGATTGGGGGGCGGACGAGAGGAAAACGGGCATTTCCTGGCGCACGATTTCGGTTAAGACTTCCACCGTTTCGGTTGCGTAGCGCAGGGGACTGACGGTCCAGCAGTTGGTGAAGGAGATGAACGGCCGTTCCCTCAACTTCTCCATGCCCCCCGCCAACATCCCCGCCATTTCCACTACATCCCGCACCGACTGCACCGTGAAACAATTGCCGGTGACATGCTTCGTCGTCCCAGCCAGCGCGGCGTAATACGAATTGATGTCCAGATGTTCGATAGGAATATCGCGGGCCACAACGGGGCGCAAATAGAAATGAACATTGTCCAACGTATCCACCAGACGGCCGATGTCGGCGATATCTCGCAGCGTGGATTCCCGCTCCCGCCCCGATTCCAAATCCAACACCTTGACCGCCGCGCCGCCCGTTCCCATGTACACGCGCCGGCCGCCCAGGATCATGTCATGCTTTTCCTCGCGCCCGGCCAGGAAAACCTCATTTTGCGCCGTCGCCAGCGCGTCTTCCACCATTCCGCGCGGGATGTAGACACGATTTTGCGCTTCATCTACCCGCGCCCCGGCTGCGCCAAAAATCTCGCGGCACTCCGAGGGCATCACTTCGATGCCGACCCGCTCCAAAATTGCCAGGGCAGCCTCATGAATGCGTTTGATACCGTTGCCGGTCAGCGGCTTGTACCAGCCCCCCTCAAGCCCCGGTTGGATGGCCTGACCCGGTTTCTTTTCTCGTTGGCGTCGTTTTCGTCTACTCATTTCTTTCCCCAACTCTTATCCGTTCCTTACCCTCATCCGTTGTTACCTTCACATAGCTTGCCGCTTAATTTGCATGAGCTTCTTGGCCGTCTCCACCGCCACCGCCGCATCCCGGCAGTAAGCATCCGCTTCAATATCCTCGGCAAAGGCGTCGTTCAGCGGCGCGCCGCCCACCAGGACAATGACGTCCTGACGTATCCCTTTCGCTTTCAGCGCGTCTATCACCACCCGCATGTAGGGCATCGTCGTCGTCAGCAGGGCGCTCATCCCCACA
>JAJRYT010000206.1 GCA_024275635.1 Chloroflexota bacterium
CATGTCACTCTTTTTATGCGATGTTCAAATATTCGTACTCGAGTAAAGTTGCATTGACTAAAATCAGATTCTCACTCTGGTTACAAAATTATCTGGAAATATTTCTGATTTCGAATTTTGTACAAAGTCGAGCTAAGGAAACGTTCGGAAATAACTTCCCGGTTTTCGTAAACCGTGTTCCGTGTCCCGTAGACCGTAATCCGTGTTCCGTAAATCGTGTCCCGTCATGATACAAATAACGGCATACGGATAACGGCATACGGATAACGGATTACGGATAACGGATTACGGCATACGGATGATCAAAGCGCTAAGTTAATTACGAACGTTGCCTAATGAGGTGATTTATGAACGTTGGATCTGAAAGTTATCGTGATGCTTTGCGTCATTTTCCGGCCGGGGTGACAATTGTGACCATTAAGGCCCCTGGCGAAGCTGAACCGCACGGATTGACCGTGTCGGCATTTTCCTCCATTTCCCCCAAGCCGCCGCTCATCATGGTGACGATTGACCACCGCGCCAGCGCCCATGCGCTCTTACAGCGGGAAGGAACGGTGTTTGCCGTGAATTTTCTGGCTCATGACCAGATGGAATTGTCGAACCGGTTTGCCTGGGTGAAGGATGCTGATCGGTTTGCCGAAGGGGAGTGGGGAACGGCCGTTACCGGCGCTCCCATCCTCCAAAACGCCCTGGCCTGGCTGGATTGCACCATTCATGCCCGCTACGATACCGAAAACAATACCAGCTACATTGGACGCATCCAGGCCAGCGGCGTTCCCCGCCCCGATGAAATGCCTCTTATCTATTGGAATCGCGGCTACCGCCAGCTTCAATCGAAATGAACACGCTACAGATCCTCCTCCATTCCCACAGCGATCAAATATCCTCGTGCCCGCTCCGTCCGCGGGTAGCGGTTGACTAATTTCCAGAAATGGGGGCCATGATTGGCTTCCTTCAAATGGGCTAGTTCGTGCATGACAACGTAATCACGCACCCATTTAGGCATCACCGCCAGCCGGTGGCTGATACGGATTGTGCCTTGCATCGGGGTGCAGCTGCCAAACCGCTTCTCCTGGTTTTTTACATAGCGGATAGATTGCCAGCGCAGTTTTCCGCTAAAATATTGTTTGTTTAAGCGTCTTGCCGCTTGTTCCAATTCCTCATCCGTTTGCGGTACGGGACGCAGCCGTTTTTGCAGCCGTTTCTGCAATTTTTCGACGATGGGGGCCAAATCGTCGTCACTCATTGCTGCCGGCGCGCGCACGACCAGCACACCGCTTTTCAGTTCCGCGCTGACAGATTTTCGCCGTTTGGCGCTGCGAATCACCTCGATAGGCCAATCGGCCGTCTGTTTTGGAGTTTCTTGGGTCATGAGTGCAAGTATAATAGAACTGTTGCCGGCTGGGCAGGTACATTTGGTCTTTTTTGTATAATTATAATGAAAGAGTCCCGCGCGGCTAATAAACCGCGCCCATCTGGAAAGTAAGGTCAAGGACGGGGAATAATGAGCGAGCTATTTGAAATTTGGGATAAACCGGCTGCGGAAAAAATTGTCATGTTCGTTGGCTGGCGGCAGTGGGCTGACGCTGGTTCTATCTCCTCCGGCTTGCCACAATATCTGATCAAACAAACCGGGGCGCGCAAAATTGGCGAAATCAAGCCGGATGGATTTTACCTATTCCAAATGCCGGGCATGCATCACCTGGCACGGCCGATTATCAGGCTGAAGGATGGTTACCGGCAGGAGTTTGAAGCCAGGAGAAATGAGTTTTACTATGCCGGTGACGAGAAGCAGGGATTGGTGATATTTTTAGGCGATGAGCCGCATATCAATGCGGAAAATTATGCGACGGCGTTATTGGGGGCGGCGCAAGAATTGGGCGTGAGTCGGATTGCCGGGTTTGCCGGCGTCTACGGCCGTGTTCCCTACGACCGGGACCGCCACATCTCCTGCATTTACAGCCTGCCGGCGATGAAAAAGGAGTTGGAACCATATGCGCTCAATTTCTCCAATTATGAAGGCGGATCGAGCATTGGCTCCTACCTTGTTCACCGGGCTGAGAAAGCGATGATGCCCTTTCTGGTCTTTTATGGGTTTGTACCCGCTTACGATTTTTCGGAATCGGCCGCTAACCCGCAGGGGGTTCGTTTGGATAATGATTATAAAGCCTGGTACGACATCATGCGTCGGGTGAATCATTTGTTTGGATTGAGTATTGACCTCTCGCGGTTACAGCGACAAAGTGATGAGTTGATAGCGGCGATGACGGCTAAATTGACCGAGTTCGAGCAGAAGATGCCGCAGTTGAATATCCGCGACTATTTGGATAAGCTGGAAACGGATTTTACAGAATTATCGTTTTGGCCGTTGACGGATGTGTGGGAGGAGGGATTACGCGATCTTTTTGCGGATGATGACCCGTTGTTGGAATAAAAATCGGGTAAGAAAGATTCTCTTGGCAGCATCTATCCAACATAGCGATTGTTGAGAGGACCTAAACAAAATAAAAAGAGGGATTGTTGTCAGAAAGCGGCCTGGACGAGATGGAATCTGCGGTCAAAAGGATTAGCTAACTGCGCAATTAATGGAATGGATTGTTGGCGTCCTCCCGGCAAAAAGGAGTTTATGATGTTTGATGCCGCCGTCTTTTTCGTTTACGCGTCGTTTGTAGGGATAACGGCCGTTGTCATTGGCACAATCTTGAAGCCGTTTTTCGACTCTCCCCAAGAATGTGAAGTTTGTCCTTAATTATTCTATTTCCTTTCTTTAGCCGCTTCAGGCGCTGCCTGGAGCGGTTTTTTTGTTGCCGGTTGGCCGCCACCGGGCATAATCGGCCGGATCATCCAGATCGCGTAGAATGGCGTCCGTGTTCACAGGCAGCAGGTGCAGGACGCGGCGGTGCCGCCGCAATAAATGCCGGGGGGCCGCGTTGGGGGTCAGCGCCAGTAATTCCCGGAAATAAGCGCGCCCTATCAACACCGGGTTGCCTCTTTGCTCCTTAAAGATGGGCGCAATCAAATCCCCCTTTCCCTGCCAGTACGCTTCCAGCAGTTTGTTAATTGTGTCTGGTTCGATCATAGGTTGATCGGCCAGGATGACCAGGACGGCCGTCACACTATTTGTCAGGTGGCGAACGGCCGTTTGCAGTGACGACAACATCTCCCCGGACGCATAATGAGGATTGAAGATGGACGGCACATTGGCGGCGGCGACGACGGCCGTTACCTTTTCCGCTTCATGGCCGGTGACGACGAGGCTGTCGTGAACAGCCGTTCCCCCCAAATTTTGCAAAACCTGCCCCAGCACCGTTGTATCTCCCCAAGGGAGAAGCTGCTTGACCGTTCCCATCCGTTTCGCCTGCCCAGCGGCCAGAACGACGGCCGTTACCCGGCGGTGTACTTCGTGGATGGGCTGGCTGCTCTTGGCCGCACCAATGACGACTTGGGGGATGGGGGATGCGTACTGCGTATTGCGCAGTATGTGGCCGGCGATCTGGCGGGCGGCGGTGCGTTGGGCGGCCGTTTCCACTTTGTTGATGAAAGGAATGACACGCGCTCCCACCGGCGCTCCCTTCAAGCCGCCCTGTGGATGTGTGAGCAAAGCCGCGGCCATTTCTGGCGTCAACGTATCCTCTACCGCGCACGGAACACGGAATACGGAATACGGATCGCCGATGACTGAACACAGCAGTTCCGGTCGGTGCGCGACATCCTGAATTCGTCCACCCAGCGCATCAATCCCCATCACTGGTATCACCAGCGTCGTCTCCGGCGGAATAACCGGCTCATGCGCCGCCGGGGCTTTGATCGGCCGCATCCGCGACCCATCCGCCTCCACCAGCACAAAATCCACATCTGGCCGGGCCAGCAGTTGACTTGGCAAATCTATTGGGACGCCCAGCGCCTTATCCCCCTGGATTTGGCCGATGACCAGGCAACGTTTATGTTTGTCCAGAATGTTTTGGAGACTAGGAGACTGGAGACTGGAGATTGAACGCTCTCCAGTCTCCAGTCTCCAATCTCCAGTCTCCGCTAGAGAAAAGACGGCCGTAGCCAGCTTCATCTGAGCGGCAAAAATACGGGTTGTTGTCGTCAGCGCCGCCCGGCCCGGCAGAGCGTTCGCCAGAGCAAACATCAGGCTCGTCTTGCCCCCGCCACCCACAATAGCGACCAGTTCCGGTGATTGCAGCCCAAATGCAGCTAAAAAATCCAGGTTCATCTGTATCGCCGCGTCCGGCTAAACGGCCAAAGTTAAGGGGATATGGGGGGCTATCTCAAAGTGCAGATGGCTGTGGGCTTCGCGCAGCGCCGCCTCCACAGCCGCCGGCGCGCCGCCCCGCGCAAAGATGAAACCGAGGTAACTTTCTCCTTCCGGCAGCAGCGTTAACAGATAGTTGATCGGCGCTGTGATTTCTACACTTTCAATTAAGGATACAGCTTGGGCTTCCTCAATGCCGCTGACGTTTTTTAACAGCCCCGCCGCCGGGATGGGGATCATCATTACGCCGCTGGCCTGGTTTGATGGCTCAAACTGCCAGGGAATGCCGCAAGCTTGTCGTAAAATTAACTCCTCCAGGGAGACATCCGGGCCAAAGCGTAATGTTTGTGAGCACAATCCGCCGATGGAGCGCCCAGCGATTTCCACAATCCAGGGGCCGGCTTCGTTAATGCGTAATTCGGCGTGGATGGGGCCGGTACGTAGACCCAAAGCCGCCGCCGCTTTGGCCGTGCAGTCGGTAACGGCCGTTTGTACCCCGTCCGGCAGGCGAGACGGGGTGACGTAAATGGTTTCCTCAAAGAAGGGGCCGTCGAGTGGATCGGGTTTGTCGAAGAGGGCCAGGAGGGTGAGACGGCCGTTTTCCAACATGCCTTCCAAGGCCACTTCAACGCCGGGGATAAACTGTTCAACGAGATAATGGCGCGGGCCAGGTTCGGTTTTGTTGAGCAGGTGAGTAAGGCGGGTGACGGCCGTCCTCAACTCCCCGGCATCATTCGCTCGCATCACCCCCCGGCTGCCCGACAAGGCCAACGGTTTTACCACACACGGATAATCAACTTCACTGGCGACGGCCGATACCTTTTCTTCCGTCGAAAAACATCGGAATGCAGGCGAGAGAATATCCGCGCCGCTGAGCAGTTGGCGCATCCGGTACTTGTTCCGGGCCGCTTCCGCCGCCGCTGGATCATTATGCGGCAGTTTCAGAGCGGCGCTGGCCCGCGCTGCCAGCAAGCTTCCGCTGTCATCTACTGCCAGAATCGCATCCAACGGGTTCGACCGGGCATAATCTACAATCGCCTGCGCCGCCGCCGCCAGATCGCCATACTCCAATCCCAATTCAACCTGCCATTCATCCGCCAGTTTGCGGGGCATATCCTGGGCCTGTACGACTGCAATCCCTAATCGTTTTGCGGCGGACAGGAAAGCGGGAGCGCGGTAGGTGTGATTGGTTAGCAGCAGTAAAATGCGTCGTTGCGATGTTGGTTTGTGCATCATATCCTCATTATAGCGGGAACCATGAAGTCAGCTATAGATGTTAAGAAAAACATTTTGGGTTCATTTCCGGAGTCAAGGCTTTAGCCAGGAGGTGACTGGCTAAAATCTTGACTTCAATCTAAAAATTTATCGGAATGCTTATAGTACGACAGTCATATGACCTTTTTCCTGGTCGGAAATCTTATATTGTAACGGAGACTTTAACAAACGCCTGGTATTGTAGAGTACGAAAGAAGTTTTCGGTAAACAAAATAACAATCATCGTCCCCGGGGGAAGTAGTTAGCACAAACCCTGGATCAATCAATTTCCATAACTTATTATATATGCCTATGTGATGATGGTTGTTGTGCCCTGCACGAGGAACAAAACTGATGAATTTGCGTGACAACCTTTATCCGACAGGAAGGCAGATCCCTGTAACTCGCTCAAGATGGGCTGGTACATCAGGCGTCATTGCCATTCTCATATTTTTGCTGATTTTGGCTGCTCTCAGCCAGGGAGCGTCAGCCGCTCCGTTAAGCAGCGGCTTTACTTACCAGGGCCAGCTTAATCAGGATGGCGCGCCGGCTAATGGGTTGTTTGATTTTGAATTTTTGCTGTTTGATGGGCCGGATGAAGTAACGGCCGTTCAAATCAACAACACCCTCGTCATCCCCGATGTTCTCGTTACTGATGGTCTCTTCACCGTAGAACTCGACTTTGGCGACGGCGCCTTCGACGGTTCGGCCCGCTGGCTGGCTATCCACGTTGCCCCCAATGACGTGACCCCGCTGACTGCGTTATCTCCATTGCAGCCGATGACGGCCGCGCCCTATGCTCTGTACGGCCGTGACGAAGACTACAATCCCACCAACGAATTAGTTACCGGGCTTGCGCTCAACGGCGCTATGCTGGAATTGACAGACGCTGGCGGCACGCACACCCTCGATCTGAGCAGTTTGCAAGATGGCGTCAACGATGCCGACGCCAATCCCACCAATGAATTGCAAGTACTGACTTTGGATGGCACAAATCTGATTCTTTCTGGCGGCGGCGGTACCGTTAGTTTGCCCGCCGGTTTACAAGGCCCGGCCGGCCCGCAAGGTCCGGCCGGCGTTGATGGCGCGGTCGGCCCAGTCGGTCCACAAGGCCCACAGGGTGAGCAAGGTTTGGCTGGCCCGATGGGGCCTGCCGGTCCGCAAGGCCCGGCAGGTGCGGATGGCGCGCCTGGCGCAGACGGCGCAGTCGGTCCACAAGGCCCACAGGGTGAGCAAGGTTTGGCTGGCCCGATGGGGCCTGCCGGTCCGCAAGGCCCGGCAGGTGCGGATGGCGCGCCTGGTGCAGATGGCGCAGTCGGTCCGCAAGGCCCGCAGGGTTTACAAGGTCCAGCCGGTGCGGATGGCGCAGTAGGCCCGGTTGGCCCGCAAGGTCCACAAGGCGAGCCAGGTTTGACCGGCCCGATGGGGCCTGCTGGCCCACAAGGCCCGGCAGGTGCG
>JAJRYT010000023.1 GCA_024275635.1 Chloroflexota bacterium
ATCTCATGGGGTTGACCGCATATATGGGGTCAGGCAATGAAATACCGATACCCATTTAGATCAAGCCACAGGCGGCGAAACAGGCTATCAACCCGCTTGAGACCATAAGAGCGTCTCGTAATCGTCTTCAGTTTATTGTTGATCCCTTCAACGAAGCCACTGCTGGCTCGTTTGTCAAAATAGCTGGCAATTTCGTTCCAATGGTTACGAAGGGTTTTGAGAAATTTGTTAAAACAGGCGAGCGTGCTGCGTTCCACCTTAGCGCTCCACTTTTCCAAACGACGCCGTCCTTCAGTTAAGCCCCCCGATATTGAGATAGCGTGTGAATGGGGACGGCCGTCTTGTTGACACTGAGCTTAGGGGTATTATGCGGAAAAACGGCCGTTTCTGATATTGAGGTATGTCCCCCTGGTTATTGAGTTGTTACCACCAAAGTTATGAACAAACGCTCCCATAGCAGCGACATTAATCCATGTCGGGAACGATCCAGTTATTAACCCAATCGGCGGCTCTGGGCATACCGCTGGCAATGGCAGCTTCTCGGATGTCCGCTACGTTTACCGGAACCCGGCGCAGTTCGATGTTGACCACGCCATCTGTCCAGTTAAGAAAAGCATACTCGGCCCAGGGGAGAATGCGCGGTTCGCCGGTAAAAGGCATTTGTTCAAATGGCATACCCACACTGCCCACATTGATGACGGTTTGCCCTCTATGTTGGCGCAGCATTTGGACATGAGTATGGCCGCAGGCCATAATTGTTGCCTTATGCCCAGAAAGCATCTCGTCTAACTCATCAGATGGGGTTGTCGCCAGGATGTTGTCTATGTTTGACTTTGGCGACCCATGAAAACAAAGTAAGCTGGCGTTGTTTTCCAGGGGAACTTCTATGAGGGGTTTGAATGTACGCAGGTAATCAAAGTCGGATGGGAGGAGTTGTTCCGCACACCAGTTGATGGTGTCGGTAAACCAATCCAGGTTCATGTAGGTGAGGCTCAGATCTGGTTTGAGAAGGAATGTATCATGGTTGCCCAGAACAATTTTCATGTCTAGGGCGATGAGGCGTTTCATGACCTGGCGGGGTTGGGGGCCAAGTGTGGCTACATCGCCCAGGCAGATAATTTGGTCTACCTGCTCTTTTTCCAGGGCAGACAGGACGGCTTCAAAGGAAATCATGTTGCCGTGAATATCAGAGATTAGGGCGATTCGCATTCGCCTTTCCTTGTGTGCTTGATTTGGTTTGCATTATGTATCTTCTCAATATTTCGGAGCAAGCCGCCAGGAGGCTTTAGCAATGGTCAAGCTCATAGCCCTGACCTCCCAGTGGCCCTGTTTGCTGAGACGTTACTGCATTATCATTCTCTTTGTTTGCTGCCTTGATGGTTTGCTGCCCGCTGCCGTACGGCTTCGTAAAGTAGCAGCGCAGTGGCAACAGACAGGTTCAGGCTGTCGGCGATGCCGTGCATGGGAATCATGACTTGTTCGTCGGCAGCGGACAGCCATTCAGCGCTCAGCCCGTGGGCTTCGCTTCCCATTACCAGGGCGATGGGACCGGTCAGGGATACGGCCGTATACGGGACGTCTGCGGCTGGTGTAGTACAGACAATCCGAATGTTTTGCCGCCGGAGCCAGTCAATGACGCGCTTGTTTGTGTCGGCTATTGCCGGTACGGAAAAGATTGTACCCAAACTGGCTCGTATCACATTAGGATTATGTACATCTATGCTGCTATCAAATTTACCGCGACTAAGTATAACACCGTCCACGCCAGCGGCATCTGCTGTTCGTAAAATTGCGCCCAGGTTGCCGGGCTTTTCTATGTTTTCGATAACGGCGAGGAAGGGGGCCTGGTTTGCTGTTGCTAAGATAGCTGCTAAATCAGGCAGTAGATGCTGCCGGTAAGGTATGACCAGGAGCAACCCACCGCTGTCTTCCCGGTAGGCCATCTTGGCAAATAGTTCTGGGGTGATTTAATATAGACGGGTAGATTGGGTTTGGGCCAGTTGGCGGAGGCGGGAAACGGCCGTTTCTGCCTCCTTTCCGGATATCAATTCTGGGCAGAAAAATGCTTCCAGGGGAACCACATCATGCTGTAATGCGCGGACAATCTCCCGCCCCCCTTCAACAACTGTCAGACGTTGGGCGTCGCGCTGCCGCCGCTGACGCAGCTTAACCACATTTTTGATCCGATTATTTTGCAGGCTGGTAATTCGCACGAGTTTTTTGCCTAGTGTTTCAGGATAATTGGCTTAAAATGCCATTTATTCAAGATTGGAAACTGACCAATCTCTCATCCCAAATCGCTGCTTTTCCCCTCACTCAATCTCGCCAGTCAAGATAATGAATCCCGGCTCCATTTTCTGATGTGTGACGGCATCTTGATAATCTTTGGCAAAAAATTGCACAATTTGGTGAAAAACAACGTCGTAAAAGGGGACTAATTCGTCTTGCTTCCCTTGTTTTGCCTCGTGAATACGAATTTCTTTGCCTTTTGGCCCTAATTTTACAATAAAATGCGGGCCAATTTTCTTGATAAAGAAACTCATCAGAAAGGGGATTGGATTGGAGCCGCCCGGCTCTTCGGCGGTTAGTTCGACGCCAAAATGCCAGAATGACTCATCATCCATGCGCATAGCTCCCGCCAGGGCATAGAAACGATCGTTGGGATTAATTTTCTCTCCCAGGGGAATGTAGGTGATTTCCTGTGAGTGTGGCCAATCAAAATAGTTAATGATGCCATCGACAAGGCTGCGGGCAAATTGGCGACAGGTGTCTTCATAATCAAGAAACCGGCGGCGCGACTTTTGGTATGCCTGGCAAACTTCTTCAAATTTGGACATGGTCATTTCTCGCTTGTGATAGGTTTATGCTTTCAAATGCACTTTATTCGATTTTGGTCGGTTTGACAAGCTCCTCACGTTCACTGTGTCCGCGAAGGAGTTGTCAGGAATCGTAGGCGCAAACTAACCGTTTGCTTCTACAATTGATAAGTTGTTCGTAGGCCCACGCTCATGGGTAGTAATTCAGAAACGGCCGTTCCCAGTAACAACCGTTCATCGTTTCTCTACGTTATCAGGGCGATTGCATATTCCAGATTTCTGCCACGAATTTCACGAATAAAAACCGTCTAAATTCGTGGCGAAAAAAAGGAAACCAGCGAGTATGCAATTACCCTGTCTACGTTATGGAGACAATTGCCAGCTGTGTGGAATTCTTTCCCCGTACACAATCTCGTTTGCTCCCAGGAATTGGGCCATTTCCTCGATGGCGCGTCTGATGGCCGCACCCACATCCGGCGTCAGCGGCGTGTCTGGCTCGGCAAAAGCGGCGTAAATATGCAGTTTTTTCGTCTTGCGATCCAGCTTGGGATCAATCCGGCCAATCAAGTTTTCCCCGTGCAAAATGGGCATGACATAGTAGCCGTATTGACGTTTGGCTTTAGGTGTGTAAATTTCACTGCGATAGTAGAAATCGAACAGCGTTTCTGTCCGCTTACGATCACAAATCAGGTTATCGAAGGGGGAAAGGAGGGTTGTGCGGGGCTGCCAGCTACCGGCTTGTAATTGTTCCAGCAGAGGCAGGGCATCGCTGTGAATGTACCAGTCGCTGGGTAAAGTTTGGCCGTTGGCGCTGATGTGGATGGGATGGATACGGCCGTCTCCCGCCAATTTCTCCATCACCCCTGCCAGCCCCGGATACCGCCCGCGAATAAAATGATTCTCGATATGTTTGGCCGTGCCCACGCCCAGCGCCCGCAATGATTTTTGCGCCGCTTCGTAAACGATGCGTTCTTGCGGCCAGGGGTTGTGGTCATCCCACTGCGGCAAATGATGTTCGGCCAGCGCCCACTGCTTCTTGAGACCAAACCCTTTGCCGAAGCGGCGCGACACCATAATTTCGCCCCGCTCCCATAAAAACGTCAACATGACCGTTACATTGCGGTTGTTCGTCCACCCGCTCGACGGCCAGGGTTCGACGATCCGATTTTCAATTTCACTGGCTAACAATGGGCCGCGTTGAGCCAGTTCGTTTAGAATGTATTGGCGAAAGGGTTGGTTGGCTTCCAACCATTCACCCACGCGCTTTTCCCATTTGGAATCGCCTCTGGCAAAGTTAATCATACGCGGTCGGTGCAGCGGATAATCAGCGCTCAAGACAATTGAAGCGGCGTGCGCCCAATACTCAAAGAGGGTTTTGTCGTCCCAAAGCAGGGTTTCAAATTCGGCCGTGTCGTAACTCCCCAACCGGCTCCATAATACCAGCAGCGGGCTGCGGGCGACGACATTGAGGGGGTCGATTTGTAAGCAATTTAGTTGTTGAAGGAGGGGGAGGACGGCCGTTTCTTCCGGCCCGCTCAATCGTTGGCTGGCAACGGCTAATTGGCGGGCGGTTGTTAGAGAGATAGTAAGGTTCATGTGCCTATCATAGCTGCCAGGGATTGATATGACAATAACGTTATAGTAATTTTGAAGTATAGAGGTAGCTCCCCAACTGAAATGAAAACGCCTTTTGTGAAATATCTAGCAACTTTATGATTTTGTAGGGCGAATTTGCAATTCGCCCAGGCTGGCGATTTACAAAATCGCCCTACATTTTTAGAAAGTTACGGTACTAGCAACCCGGCGTTGACATGATTAGTACCCCCATACTATAATCCCTCACAAGCGTTGTACAGTTTTCTTAAATCGTATAGGTAATACCACAATAAAATATTTATAACCTTCGGGGCGGAATACGTAGGCGCGTAATGGCTTATAGTTCTGTTTAGCAATTTGTTTCTCGTGCCTTTGGGAAGAGGCTATTCGGGAAGGGTTTAAGCTATCGGAAAGATGCGGCCGTTTTAGAAAGCAGGATCACTGCCTTATTTGTGTCCGTATACCTCTACAGTGCGCCCCAAGTTACCGTACTTTGGGGCGTTTTTCTGTACAAGCCTCAATATAATCGTTTCGTTAAGGAAACAAATGGAGGAAAGGTTGTTCCATGTCGTTTGCATTATCTGCTTACAGGGCATTATGGGTCTCTGGGATTTCGCGTGGTTAGTTCACCGGATGGTTAATTTTTTGACACGAATGGCACGAATTTTCACGAATTTTCTTATTATTCGTGTCATTCTTATTATTCGTGTCAGGTTTTTTCCTCGACCCCGCGAAATCCTAAAGAACCGGCATTATTTGATGCCGCAATCTGACTTTACGCTTTTCTCGCCATGTGTATCAATTCGACTACCAGGGAAATGAAACTACCCCCACTTGACGAGATTGGTCGCTACCAGGTTAAGGAAGCACTGGGGAGCGGCGGGTCGGCGATCGCTTATCTGGCGTATGATCCCCTGTTCAAGCGTGACGTCACGGTCAAACTCCTCAAATCAGACGATTCGGCGCTGCGCAAGCGGTTTCAAAAGGAAATCGAAATCCTGGCCGGTCTGGAACATCCGGCGATTGTGCCGGTGTATGATTTTAGCGAGTATGAAGGGAAGCTTTTCCTGGTGATGCGCTATATGGCCGGCGGTTCGTTGGGCAGCCGCTTGCAAGCGGGGCCTTTGTCTTTATCTGAAGCCGGCCTGATTCTGGATCGTCTGGCTGCGGCTTTGGCAGCGGCCCACAAACGGGACGTCATTCACCGGGATATTAAAGCGGCCAACATCTTGTTGGATGAGGAAGGCCGGGCCTATTTGTCTGATTTTGGCGCGGCGATCGTGGTGGGCAATGAAAGGGAGACGGTGCATGGCGCTGTCACCGGTTCGCCGGAATATATGGCCCCGGAACAGATCACGTGGAAACATGATCTGAGTATCCAGACTGACGTGTATCAATTGGGCGTGGTGTTGTTTGAGATGTTGACGGGGGAACGGCCGTTTACCGGCGACGATGTGATGGCCAAGCATATTCATGACCCTGTGCCCAGAGTGACGGCCGTTAACTCCGACTTACCCCCCGCTTGTGATGATTTGTTCGCCAAAGCAATGGCGAAGGAACCATCGGAGCGGTACGCGACGCCAGATGAATTGGCAGCAGCCCTGGCCAAAATCGTGACGGATGAATCTATGAAACATCAATCTGACGAAAACAAGCCATTCAACATTGAGGCATGTTACCAACAAGGTATGGTCGCTTTTGAAGCCGAGAATTGGAAGGAAGCAGTCTCGAAATTGTTTCAAGTTATCGAAGCTGATTTTGAGTATGAAGACGCCGCCAACAAATTAAAGACGGCGCGTGAATCCCTGGCCGAGCAAAGGTCGGCGGCGGCCAAACAACAAGGGATTGAATTTACTTACCAGGAGGCGGACAATCACTTTCAACATGAACGATGGGGGCAAGCGGCGGCAAAATTCCAGGAGGTTGTGAAGCAGCAGTCTGATTTTCGGGACGCCAGTGAAAAATTGGAGGAGGCCAGGAAGCAGGAGGAACTGGATCGGCTGTACAAGGCGGCCATGGGGCAATGTGAGAAGGGGGAATGGGAAACGGCCGTTGCGACTTTCCAAAAAATCCAGGCGATAGATGTAGCGTACAAAGAAGTCGCTGTCAAACTTCAACAAGCTGAAGAAGAGGTGACGCTGGCCGAACAATACAACAAAGCATTGGAGTCCCTGACCTACGGCAAAGAACTCTATTATGGGTCCTGGTTCAACCGGGCGAAGAAACAAATTCAAGCCATTCAGGAAAAACGGCCGGGCTATCGTAATGTGGCCGCGAAATTAAAAGAGATAGAAAAACAACTGGCATTGTTGGAACTATATGAGGGTGCCACTTCGTATGAAACTAAGGGGGACTGGACTGAAGCCATTAAGGCTTACGGCGATCTCCTGGGCCAATCGCCTGCCTACCGCGATGCGGCCAGTCGACTAACGGCGGTGAAGATAAAAGCAAAAAAGGAAGAAATTTACCAGGAGGGGAAAACTGCGCTTGAACAACGCGGCTGGGAGAAGGCAATAGAACAGTTCAAGCAGTGCGCCGGTTATCTCGATGCTGACAAGTTGCTGCTTCAGGCTCAAAAGCAAAAAGAATCGGCTCAAAAAACAAACGGCGAATTAGAGCAAACAAACTCGAAGGGATCCCAGATGTCTAATGAATTAACTCGCTTGCGGCAAATCCTGGTCGACCATTTCGACGAGGAGGAACTAAAAACGCTTTGTTTTGATTTAAAGATTGACTACGAAAGCTTGACAGGTAAAGGGAAAGCGGGCAAAGCCAGGGATTTAGTCAGTTACTGTAAACGTTACGGTCGTATTACCGATCTCGAAGCCAGAGTTCGAAAACTCCGTCCGCATTTATTTAAAAACGGCCCGAAGTTGGATGACGCGGTTCTTAGATCTGATGGTTCATCACCTAGCCCCGCAGTCTCTGATGGCGGCCCCGACCCAATAACTTCGCAAGACGTATCCTTGATAAAAAGGCTTGCTCAGATCAGCCCTCTTACTAGCCTTCTCGGTTTAGCTATTGCCGCTTTAATAATCCTACTGTTTAGTCAACCATTGGGTAGTTTATACCAAAGCCTTGAGATAGGCGCAGAGGGGATAATTGCCATTATAGCAGGGATCATAAGCATAATTGCTGTTTTGATTACCCAGCACCCCGACAAGCGACAACAACAATTTGCATATTTTGGGCTTGGGTTTCTGGTCATCATGCTTGCCTGGCTTACTATAAGTGTTGCCCCCAAGGACAATGGCAGTTACCGTAATCCGTACCGCCTAGTTCTAACGCCAACGCCAACCCCGCCCACCGCTGCACAATGCCTTCAAAATACTCAGGTAGAACTTTTGGTAGATTCAGAGGAAGGAAGACACCCATATAAAGAAAACGAGACAGTATCTTTGAAACCGGGCGATGTTGGGTTGACCATACTTTTTGACCCTGACTGTTCCGGGCTAAAGCCACCCATTACTTACCAGTGGAGTGTTAGTCAGGGGATGCTGTTGGAAACTGACAATGTCCAGTCTACCTATACTACCCCACCAGATGCTAGAAAAGATGCTTTAACTATCATTGTACAAGTGCCTGAGGAAAACAATCATACAGAAACCTTTAGTTTCCCCATAGAAATTATTAAACCATGATCATCGTATGAGGCAAAACCATCGTTATGAAACCACAAAGGTTATTCCGCTTTATATTCTTTGCTAGTCTCACTGTGTTGTTTATGTATGGGTGTGTAAAGCAAAATCCTACTCCGGCAACACCTACTTGCGTTTCGCCGAAAACAATGATTACCAAAATACCAGCAAAAATAGTAGCAGGCGAAAGAGAATCGTTCATTGCGAAACCGGGAAGCGAGGGAGAAAACCTTACTTTTTCATGGACAGCTTTGCAAGGTCAATTCTTCCCTCCAGATAAGCCATCAACTATTTATGTGGCCCCGCAAAGTGCTGGAACTGTTTTGGTTACATTTCAAGTATCGTCGGATTGTGGGCCACCCGATAGTGATACACGAGAAATCGAAATTATGGAACCAACATCTACACCAACCACTCCGACTATAACGGTTGAAGCACACACACCAACGATTACTAACATGACAACACTAACTGTGCCTTCACCTGAACCTTCAATACCTGATATTACAGCTACATATGTTGCAAGTTGCAAGTCGGACATAGGTGTAGATCTCGTCAAAGCTTACACTTACCAAAACCCAAACTATAATTCTGCCCCGGTAGGAACTACATTCCCGATGAACTGGATTTTGAAAAATAGCGGGAGATGTCCTTGGCCAGTCGGCCTGCAATGGACCTATGTGGAAGAATCTGACTTACGACAGAGTGATGAACAGATTGTGTTAGAAAGTAGCGTTGCCCCCTCTGAAGAAATCACGATAACTGCCAGCTTCCTCGCACCAAGTAATGCAGGCACGTTTGAGAGTACTTGGCAACTAGTAGATGGCGAGGATGAACCGTTTGGGCCTCCAATTACTTTTACAGTAGGTACCTACGCCATAACCCCGACGCGTTCTCCTCTGACGCTTAATGAGGTTGAGGATAAAGGAGGAGGCGTATATTTGGCCACGTGGAACTTTAGTGAAACGCTTGATCAAGACGAGTATTTTGCAGTGCGATTTTGGGCTGCTGATAAACCCGAAGATAAACATAGCCTTACATGGACAAAAGATCAGCAATATCAACTTGCTGTGAATAACGAGCATTTTCCTGAAGGGCTATATTATTTGAACGTAGCGATAGTGAGCGATTGGGGACTACCAGGTGGTAACGATGGATCGTGGACGCTTGTATATGAAACTCTTCCTAAGCCAGTTAATGTCCCCTATATCCCACCAACAATACCAAAGGGAGATGTAACCCCACCACCTGACTAATAATTGCCAAAAGAAGAAACGTGTTTCGTCTATTTTAGCGGGAACAGAACGATGAGAAAGAAAATCTTTGTTACATTTATTACTACGATAGGTATTTTTCTGTTGGTTCGACTTATCCTGGGGGTAACCAAAAGGTCTGTTGCTCAATTAACTACAGCATATGTTAACGAAATGGATTGCGTTGCCGATAGAGTGTTACTGCCAGTAGTAGCATCTGGCGATCAGACTTGGGAATCTAAGGATAATGATGATTATCTACATGCAGATGGGCCACTGCGTTCAGGCATAATCTACCAAGGTTACCTTGATGACAACAAGGATTATTTTAGCTTTGATCTAGGGATTCCTGGGAGAATTGAAATTTATTTGACATCTCCGGGCGACTCTACAGGTAAACATCTAGAAACGCAGGGCGTTCAATTAATTCTGGTTTATTATGATGCTCAAGCTAAACAACTCAAACGTATAAAACGGGTTTATACGCCACCCTATACCATAACTAAAAGCAACTTGCCATTGCGCCGATATTATGTATATGTATATGTTCCGACTCCCGATGATACACTTTATAATTTACGTGTAGTGTTTCCCGCACCAACGCCAACTCCCACATCCTCACCGCTCCCAACAAGTCCCCCTGTCCCTATGTGTACACCGACGGCAACCCTATCAGCCACACCGACTTCAACTTCGACGAACATACCAACGTATACTCCGACGAATACGCCAACAACTCAATCAACACCAACGGATATACCGACTGCTACGCTAACGCCTGTATGCCCAGTAAATACACCAGATGGCAGCCACCTTGCCGTATTTGATACCAGCAGAAAAATTTTATCCAACGCGACAACAGAAGCTGACGCTCGAACCGATCCTGTTGATGTACAAATACCGTCAGGCGAGTATCGTGTGAGTTTATCTTCTTATGACAATGCGCATCCAGGAGGGGAAACTCAGACGGATGAACGTTGGTATCTTGAGCTTTACAGCGAGAAAGGAGGACAAGGTACGTTAATTGCCACATCAGAACCCATCTCTGATTTGGATGATGACGATGTTTGCTTTGCTACCCCTGAACCGGTGAATGATGGATTATATCTATCTCAAGAGGTGCTGTCAGTCGTGGGGGTTCATGCTGCTTATTACACGCCGGAGCCGAATAGTATAGCGCCGGCATTAGCTTTACTTGAACCGGCGACGTCAAACTACTCAATAATCATGACACAAACACCGACGGCTACGCCTACTTTGCCACCGAGACCAACAGTAACACCAACGCCAATGGCTCCCTAGCTAATGTGCAGAAGGGTTTGATTCATAACAGTGTTTTTATGCAACTGATTTAACGTCTCGTCCAGCATGAAATGATAGATAAGCTTGTAGTAACCGCTTCAGCGGTGGCACGGCTAAAACCGTTACTACGAACCCATCAAATTATACTTGACAGGACATTAGTCACTACAAACAAGAATACAGTTAAAAAGTTTCAACGCCATGCCCCCGTAACTTCTCGACCACACGGTATGGAGTCCACGGAATCTCGTCGAACTAGACGCCGGTAGCATCATGTACGGCCGTTACCACCGCCGGCGACAACGGTAAAAAAGGCATCTCCGCCATCCCCCGCTCCCTAGGAACCGATGGACGTTGGAATCCACCTGCGTCAGTACACTTGTCGTCAAAGCAATTGTGGCTGGACAAAGCCCATGATTTTTTCGGCAATACCAACCGCTTCTTCCGCCTCAGCTTTACTTGGCAATCCATCAGGCAGACCGCCTGGGACGGCATCCGGATAGCGGGTGGGAACATAATATTGATCGATTACGATACAATCGGGCAGAAAATCAGTAAAGGCTGAGTCAATCTCTCCGCAAGCCCCCAAAAGATCCACCAATCTATGCGTGCGCAGGTATTGGTGGACTTTATCAAGCAGGAACGCCTTTAGCGCTTTTCCAGGCATTGTTGGCAGAGAAAACAGACATGAGAATAATGCCCTTCGGCCAAAATCAAGCGCGCCACCGTTAAATCTTCGGCCGCTTTCTCAAGCCATGACTTGGGCAGGGCTTTGCGCATAAATCACTTTGCCGTTACGCAAAATATCCAAAACAAAAGGATTTTGGTCATCTACCATCTGCGCTAATTCCTGTGGCGTATAAACCAAATAATCTACGCTAACTGGCGCTCGGCACAATAAAGCAACTTCTTTGAGGCGCTGTAGAAATGGAAGCGGCGTCTCCTTAATTATCAGGAGGTCTACGTCGCTCCACTCGCCAATAGTCCCACGAGCCATAGAACCAAACAAAATGATTCGCTCTGGCCGGTATTGCGTGCGTAGAATGCCTACAATCTGTTTAAGAACTTCAGTTAGCTTTTCCTGTCGCGCTTCGTTCATAATGATATTGTACTGTTGTCGTCAAGGTATGTAACGCCTCAGTCGCTCCCAACCCCTTGTACTTGCAGCTTCTCAACGACACGGTACGGCATAAGTGGAATCTCGTCAAACCAGACGCCGGTAGCATCGTGAACGGCCGCTACCACCGCCGGCGCCAACGGTAAGAAAGGCATCTCCGCCATCCCCCGCGCGCCCCAGGGGCCAATAGGGTCGGGAATCTCCATGACGATAGAATCTACTTTTGTGGGAACATCCTTGATGCCGGGGATGAGATATTGGCTGAAATAGGGGTTTTGGATACGGCCGTCTCTCACCGCCAAATTCTCCATCACCGCGTACCCGTGCGCCTGCGCCACCGCCCCCTCAATCTGGCCCACAACCAAGTTAGGGTTAATCGCCTTGCCCACGTCATTGGCGCACACCACGCGGTCTACCCGAATGTGCCCCGTCTCGATATCCACCGTCACTTCCACCGCTTCCGCCACGTAGCCGTAGCTGAAATTAGGCATACATTCGCCCGTTTCCGGATCATACGGCTGTGTCGGCGGCGGCGTGTAGCGTACCTTGCCGATGGCCGGGCGTTCCTCATTCCGCCAGGCCGCCAACGCCTTCTCTCCCGCCCGGCGAATCGAATTGCCGGCCATAAACGTCATCCGTGACGCCGACACCGAGCCGGAATTACCGCTCGTCGCCGTATCCGACATATCAATTTCCACCAGCTCCACATCTACGCCCGCCGCCGCCGCGGCCATCTGCTTGAGCGCCGTGTGTGACCCCTGTCCCACTTCTGCTGCGCCATGACGCAGGATAACCTTCTCAATCTCTGTCTCACCATGCAGTTCAATAATGGCGTCACATCCCTCCGGCGCGCCAAAAGAAAAGCCCACATTTTTGAACGAACAGGCAAAACCCCGCCCACGACGCAGTGACCCGGGATCAGCAACCAGAGATTGGAGGCTGTTAAATGGTGACGGATGACGGATGACGGATGACGGAACGCTGCGCCACCCCGCTTCCGCCGCGCAGCGCTCAACAACTTCGGTCAGGCTGACGCCGACGGGCATAGGCGTGCGCACGGTGAGCAGGCTGCCTTCGCGTAGGACGTTTTTAAGCCGCAGTTCGACCGGGTCCATGTTCAGCGCTTCGGCCAATTTGTTCATCTGATTTTCGGCGGCAAATGCGCCCTGCGGCCCGCCAAAGCCGCGAAATGCGCCGCCGGGCACATTGTTGGTACCCACGGCGTAGCTGTCTACGTGCGCGTTGGGGATTTCGTAAGGGCCAGTGACCATCAGGTGGGCGTTGCCCAACACTTTGGTGCTGGTGTAAGCATAGGCGCCGCTGTCAAGGATGAGTTCGGCGGAAACGGCCGTGATCTTCCCCTCTTTCGTCGCCCCCCACTTCGTCTTAATGAAAGCCGGATGGCGTTTATGATGGCCGATGATGCTCTCTTCCCGCGACCAGATGACGCGCACCGGCCGGTCAATCCCCCGCTCGTGCAGCCGCAGCGCCGCCAGCCCCAGCACAATTTGCAGCGACATATCCTCCCGGCCGCCAAATGCGCCGCCGATCGCCGGGTAAATGATGCGTACCCGATCCTCCGGCAGATCCAACGCATGAGCCACCTGCTCCCGGTCTTCATACGTCCATTGGCCGCCAATCTGCACCGTCACCCGGCCCTCTTCATCAATAGCGCCCAATCCGGCCTCTGGCTGTAAGAAAGCGTGTTCCTGGTAAGGCAGCCGGTATTCCCCCTCAACAACCACATCGGCCGCCAGCCAGCCGGCCTCCATCTCCCCCTTGCGAATCTTGTAATGTTGGATGATGTTGCTGTCATAAAAACGATTCAGAACAACCTCATCCTTCATCGCTTCGCGCACATCCGATACAATCGGCAGCGCTTCCCATTCGATCCGGATGCGATCACGCGCCTCAGCCGCCGCCAATTCACTCTCGGCAACGATGAGAGCCACCTGATCCCCTTCCCACCGGCTGATGTCGCTGTCGGCCTTGTCGCTGCCCAATCCCACCAAAACCGGCTGGTCAGAATGAATAAGGCCATACTCATTCACCGGCACATCTTTAGCCGTCAAAATGGCGACGACGCCGGGCACAGCTTCGGCCGCGCTAATATCCATTGCCAGCATCCGGGCATGGGGTTGGCGGCTGAACAACACCTTGCCGTGCAATAAATTTTCGGGCGTCAAATCGCCGGGATAAAGCGCCGCGCCGGTTACTTTATCCAGCGCGTCTACCCGTGTCATGGGGCGGGATGGGTACGTGTTCAAATTAACCTTGGCCATAGTCCAATGGATCCTTTGTTCGTGAATGGAGGGATGGATCACCAGTACGCCGCCGCCCTTCCGGGTTGGCCAGAGCATAGCCGATGAATAAGAAAAACTGCATGGCGACCACAATGACGATCATAAATACCAGCAAAATGGCCCATTCGGGAATGGTTCGCGGCAGGCCAGCCTGGTAAATCATGTTGTAGCTCAAATAATCTTGCTTAAATAGATAGTTCATGAGGAAGTAGGCGATGATGAATGAGATAATGAGCCAGAGCAATTGGACAATTGTCCGGCCAGTCGTCCCCTGACGCCTGGCTAATTCTTCTTCATGTTTTTTCTCAAGGCGCATGTTCAAACCTCCATTAGCAAGGCGCAAAGTTGGTGGCGCTTAGAAACCCGCTTTTTTACTTTGCCACTTTGCCGCTTTGCCACTTTGCCGCATTTTCTACTGCTTCGATAATTTTGTAATAACCCGTACAGCGGCACAAATTGCCAGTAAAGGCTTGCTCGATGTGGGGCAGGTCAGGCTGGGGGTGTTCCTCCAGCAGCAAGGCTCCGGACATGAGGAAGCCGGGTGTACAGTACCCACACTGGACAGCCCCTGTTTCGATAAATGTTTTTTGCAATGGGTGCAATGAGTCGTTGGTCATTGATTGTTTTTCGTTGGTTGTTGCCTGTTGATTGTCGGCCAGTCCTTCGATGGTGACAATGTTAGCCCCGTGGGCGCGCGGGGCGGGGACGAGACAGGCCATGACGGCCATGCCATCTAAATAGACGGTACAGGCGCCACATTCGCCTTCAGCGCACCCTTCTTTAACGCCGGAGAGAGCGCCTTCCTCCCGCAGCCAGCGCAGGAGGGTTTTGTGGTTGCCGCCAACGGCCGTTACCTCCTTCCCGTTCACTGTAGCTGTGATGGGTGTTTCTAAATTGTGGCTGGCTGCGAATTGGGGACCGGTGGGGAAACGGCCGTTTGTCTTCCCCCACAGCATCGCCGGCTTAACAGGCCACTGGGATCGCTCTTCACCGGTCCGCAGCGTGGTTAAAGCCCGCTTTACCATCACCCGCACCATTTCCTTGCGATAGCTGGCCGGGCCGCGCACATCGTCAATGGGCGTGGCTGTGGCCGCCGCCAGCCGGGCCGCTTCGGCAACCACACTGTCCGTCAGCGTTTTGCCGACCAGATACGCCTCGGCATCCGGGGTGGGGATGATGGTGGGCGCCACACTGCCCTGGGTAATAGCGGCGGAAGTAACTACCTCGCCGGCAAAATTCAGAACCAGCGCCAGATTCACCACCGAAATCGCCTGCGCCCGGCGCAAGCCCAGCTTGACAAAGGTTCCTCGCGCCGTCGCTGGCAGGGGCGGGAAGCGGATGTCTACCAGCATCTCGTCCGGTTCCATGACGGTGCGGCGCACGCCAGTGTAAAACTGGGGCAGGGGGATGGCGCGACGGCCGTTTACCGAGGCCAAAGTCACGCTGGCCCCCAACGCCCACAACGGCGCAATTGTGTCGTTCGCCGGACTGCCGGTGATGAGGTTCCCGGCAACAGTAGCCCGGTTGCGGATTTGCGGCGAAGCCAATTCCCAGCAGGATTGGGCCAGCGGAAAAGCATACCGCACCAACAAATCAGAGCCAATGACCTGGTTGTGCGTCACCAGCGGCCCCAGATGAATCGTTCCATCGGCGTCTTGTGAAATTTGATCCAGATCGGGGATGCGAGTTATGTCAATTAGGGTGTTTATACCTGGACGAATGCCCCGTTCCAATTCCAATAAAATATCGCTGCCGCCAGCGACGATGCGCGCGGAACGGCCGTACTGCGCTAACAAATCCAAAGTCTTTTCAATCGTTGCCGGTGTTTCATATTGGGTAATGATTTGCGTTGTCATAGTTTTCCAGTTTACAAGTAAGCAAGCCGGCGAGCGAGCAAGTCGCCCCTTCGCCTCTTCACCCCTTCATCCTCTCCCCCGTGCCGCCGCGATAAAGCATAACAATTTCAGCTAGAATACTCAGCGCAATTTCCTTCGGCGTTTCGGCATTTAATTCTAATCCTATCGGAGAATGAATGCGCTGCAATTCCTTCTCTTTTAATCCATCTTCCCGCAATAATTTTTGTGTTGCTATCCAACGGCGGCGGCTGCCCATTACGCCGATGTACGGGGCCGGCGTTTTGGTCAGCAGCGGCAAAATCTGGCGATCTAGCTCGACGCTCCGCGTTAACAAGGTGACAAATGTGTTACTGGTGATGGGGTGGGCGGCCAATGCGTCTTCAATGCTGCCGGGTAAATAGACATCAGCGTTCGGGATTTGTTCCAGCGCAGCCAGTTCGGGGCGGTCATCCGTCACGGCTACGCGGAAGCCGAGCCAGTGGCCTAAATCGGCCACCGCCTGCCCCACATGGCCGCAGCCAACAACAAACAAAGTGGCCGGGGGGCGGTATGGTTCTAAATAAACCTCGACGGTTCCGCCGCAAAGGCCAGGGTCGCCTTTCTGCGGCTCGACAAGGGAGTAGGCGAGGGTGTGGGAACGGCCGTCTCCCAACGCTTCCTTTGCCTTTGTTTTCACCCGCGCTTCCAGTTCGCCCCCGCCGATAGTGCCGGAAATACGGCCGTCTTCATACACCAACATCTTCGCCCCGGCATGACGCGGCACAGATCCCTGCGCCCGCACAATCGTCGCCAGCACAACCGCCTCCCCCGCCGCCTGCGCCGCCATCAATTCTGTCAAAATATGGTGAGTTTCATCATTCATCATTCATCATTCATCATTCATCATTCATCATTCATTGCTATTGCGCCGCCAAACACCACCCGGCCACCCATCCATCCACCCTGTCCGCTGGCTGAATATGATAAAAACGAAGCGGAAACTGCTCCAGCGTCATCACTGTTTCTACCATTTGCTCACGGCTTTCAAGGATGGTGACCATACTGCCGGCCGGGAACATCCGCTCATGGTTGGCCAAAACAGGGCCTATCTGACTGCCCAGAACCACCTGGCCGCCATCTGGAATTGTGCCGCACTGTCCCCGCTCCGCACAAGCCGTACTGCACGTAACGACGGCCTGGCCTTGCAGAGCGGCCGTATCTCCCAACACCGGATTGCGATTCAGCAGGCTGCAAGCAGCCAGGAACCACGAAGCAGCAATCAACCACCAAAACTGTCGGAAATTGCGCCCATTCAACCGCTTGCTTGCATAAACCGAAACCCGCTGCTTCACGACGCCTCCATTGCTTGCTCCACATGCCCCTGATTTCAACAGATCAAAAATCTGCCGCGAATTGCACAAGTTGTACGAATTAAGAACTTCTTTTCGTGTCATTCGTGTTATTCGTGTCGAAAATCTCTTACCAAAGTGTACCAAATTTACGGGTCAACACGCCAGCCGAGCGCTTCCAGGTTGGCGCCGTTGATGATCTCTGCGGGGATGTCGGCCAGAGTCATCGCCGCTTCGGCCAGCAGTGACCCGTCGGGCAGGCGTATCTCACCCACTGCTTTGCCCAGGCGTCCGCGCAGTTTCACGATACGGCCGTTTACCTTCAACAGCGTCTCCGTGGGAACGGGATGCCGGTACTTCACCTCCAGCTTGACCGACATCATAAAATGGTGATGATCCTTGATCATCGCCACCCGGCCCACCGCTTCATCCAGCATCGCCGCAACGATGCCCCCATGTACAATACCAGGATACCCCTGGTAATCTTCCGAGACAGTATATTCGGAAATGACTTCGTCCGCGCCATTGTCATAAAACGTCATGTACAGGCCATGCGGATTCTTGCGGCCACAGATAAAACAGTGGTCAGAATTAGGCTGTTGCGTATACATAATTTTCTCTTCCATAAACCTCATCCCATGTCTCAGCGCCAGTTTGATACCGCCCATTATACTCCGTCTGTTCCCAACTTCCCCATATAACACGTTCGTAGCCAGGTACGCAATGGAATGAAGCGCCGCTAAACGATAGCCCGCCACTCCGTAAACTACGTGGCTAACTACGAGTGGTTTCTATCTTCCTCTTAATTGCCCCTTGACAAACATTGTCATGTCATGCAAAATGATACGTAGTTATTTTACTAACGCCTTAGTTATAAAACTAACTCCCAGGAGATGCCGTCAATGAACGATTCATTAATTAACAAGTTGGTCAAACTCGGATTCTCCGAATACGAGGCTAAATCCTATATTGCCCTGCTCAGAAAAAGCCCGGTTTCAGGGTACGAGCTTGCCAAACAATCAGGCGTCCCCCGCTCCATGATCTATGAAGTGATGGGAAAGCTGACCGCGCGCGGCGCAGCTATGCTTTTGCGGACAGGCGGTTCAACTAAGTACGCTCCTATCCCGGCCGAAGAATTTTTGGATCAGCTTCATCAGGAACATCAGACATTGGTCGCCTCCCTCAAAGAAGATTTAAGCCCCCTCGCTTCCGCGCCTGACCTTGACTATGTCTGGAACATCGAGGGCCACGAAAACATTATTGCCCGGGCCAGAGAGATGATCGAACAGGCTCAAAACCAGACTTACCTGGCCCTACGCCCCGCTACCTTTCCCGATTTACAGCCGACACTGAAAGAGGCCATCCGACGCGGCGTGCGCGTAGTCGTCTACACTACGGAAACGCTGGAGTTGTCGGGCGGTCAGGTTGTCGTGGCCCATGTGTCTGAGGAGACTCTCAGCCAGGTTGAAGGGTTGGGACTGATTTTAGTCATTGATGGGAAAGAAGTGCTGGTTGGCGAATGGTTAACCGCTACCCAGGCTCGTGCTTCCTGGACAAGCACGCCGCTCCTCGTCTTTATCGCCGAACATCACCTGCGGACAGACCTTTATCTGCCCCAACTTTTAGCCCTTTTAGGCGATCAGGCGCTGGAAATCATCCAGGAGGAAGATCGAGAATTATTTGCCCGCGCATTAGAGAGTAATATTCAGTCTCAGTAGATCAAGATTTTCGCCACGAATGACACGAAAAACAAGTTCTTAATTCGTGAAATTTGTGCAATTCGTGGCCGATTTTGGATCTACTGAGTCTTGAATGAGAACGGATGATTGAGAGATTTAATCACCCAATCGCACCGTTCAAAGGAGCGTTTTATGTCAAATGATATCGCTTTGATGGTCAAAGGATTGACCAAATCCTATGGCAAAGTACGCGCGTTGCAAGGCGTGAATTTGCAGGTGCAGCGCGGCCAAATTTTTGGCTTTTTAGGCCCCAACGGAGCGGGAAAAACGACGACCATTCGTTGTTTACTTGACTTGATCCGGCCGGATGGCGGCATGGTTCAAGTGTTAGGGATTAATCCACAGGCTGATCCGGTTACCGTGCGCGCCCAGGTTGGTTATCTGCCTGGCGAATTGAGCATGGAAGACAATTTGAAGGTTGAAGGGCAGCTTCGTTATTACAGCGATCTGCGGGGCAACAAGATTGATTGGGATTATGTGCGGCAGCTTGCCCGACAGCTTGACCTGGATATGCGTCGATCTATCAAGAATTTGTCGAAGGGGAACAAGCAAAAGGTGGGCGTAGTACAGGCGTTGATGCACCGGCCAAAACTGTTGTTGATGGATGAGCCGACGAGCGGACTAGACCCGTTGATGCAGCAGGAGGTTTATCGACTTCTGAAGGAGGCCAGGGATGATGGGGCGACGGTTTTCTTTTCCTCGCACATCATTAGCGAGGTGGATGCGCTGGCCGACCGGGTGGCGATTATTCGCCAGGGGGTGATTGTGGAGGAGGCGGAGCCGCAGCAGCTCGTGAGCATGGCGCTGCGCCGGATGCAGGTACGCTTCAAGGAAGCGGTTGATCCAACGCCGTTGGGGGATGTTGCTGGGGTTACGCTGCTTTCACAAAGTAATGGCGTTGTCGCTTATTTGCAGGTAGAGGGGGAGATGGACGGGCTGATTAAAGCGTTGGCGGCGTTCCCGGTGAGTGATTTTGAGATGGAACGGCCGTCTCTCGAAGAAATCTTCCTCAAATATTACAAAGGTCAGGAGGGAAACTAACATGTATGCAGAATTCAAACACACATTACGCCGCTTACGCGGTCAAATCATCGGCTGGAGCATCGGCTTAGGGGTGTATAGTTGGTTGATGGTCTCTCTCTTTGATTCCATCGTCAACATCGAAGGGTTTGAGGAACTGATGGCCAGCTATCCACCGGAACTACTCTCCTTTTTTGGCGACAGCATGTTAGCCATCACGACGCCCGTCGGCTACATAGACATTTACTACTTCCTCTACATGCCGATCATCATTGGCATTTTTGTCGTTGGCGTCGGCGCGAATTTGCTGGTTGGCGACGAGGAAAATGGCACGCTGGACTTGATTATGGCCTATCCGGTGAGTCGCACTGCGCTCTTTTGGGGGCGATGGTTGGGATTTGCGGCGGGGACGGCCGTTATCCTGTTCATCAGTTGGTTAAGTTGGGTCATCCCCGCCGGCGGCGTCGGTCTAGACCTGACCTGGATCGAATTCATGCGCCCCTTCCTTCCCTTGTTCGCCATCCTGCTCCTTTTTGGCGGGCTGGCATTATTGCTCAGTTTCTTCCTGCCATCGGCGCGCATGGCCTCCATGCTCGCCGGCGGCTTGTTGGTGGCTAACTTTCTCCTCGACGGCCTGGCCAACGCCAATGGCGATCTGAAAAAAATCACCGAGTACCTCCCCCTCCACTTCCATCAGGGCGGCGACGCCATTACCGAGCTAAACGGAGAATGGTTGATTGGGTTACTGGCAGCATCTTTGGCTTTTGCCATCCTCGCCTGGCTGCGTTTCCAGCGGCGCGACATTCGCGTGGGCGGGGAGGGCAGTTGGCAGTTCGCCTTGCCCTGGAAAAAGTAAAACGTGAAGCGTGATGTGTGAAACGTGAGCGGAGAATTCACGTTTTACATTTTACGTTTCACGCCCAAGAGGTTTAACGATGACGGCGTCTAAAAATGACAGCCTGAAATCCGGTATCATCCGGCGGATGGTTCAGGTATTTATCACCATCCTCATCCAGGCTTCGATCCTGTTTCTGGCGGCGGGGACATTTCGCTGGTGGGAAGCGTGGGCGTACATCGGCATGTATCTGGGCGGAATTGCCATCAACTCTGTTTTTATGCTGCGTCTTAACCCAGAAACCATCGCCGAACAGGGCAAAACAAGCGCCAAGAAGATCAAATGCTTTACGAAGAATTAGATGGTTACCGGGAATATGCCCAAAAAACACGCTATCGTTTATTGCCGGAATACGGTAATTCGTACTAAATGTCGGCCATCGCTGTGAAGGTTGGTTTTAGGGCCGGGTAGAGATGACGGTAATGGGGATAGAGTTGGTCGTAAACGGCCGTATCCTCCCCCGGTTCCGTTCTTCCTGTGATAGTCACAAGCTGTTCGCACGCGCTTTCCACCGATTCAAAAATCCCCATCCCCACAGCCGCCAACAAAGCCGCGCCGTAAGCCGCCCCTTCCGTCGTGTTAATCGTCACAATTTCCGTTTGCAACACATCGGCCAAAATTTGCCGCCACAAGGCGCTTTTAACGCCGCCGCCGGCGGCGCGAACCTGCGTCACCCTCGCCAGTCCAGCTTCTTTCATCAATTCAAAGCAGTCGCGTAAACCAAAGGCCACCCCTTCCAAAACCGCCCGCGTTAGATGCGCCTGCGTGTGACGTACCGTCAGCCCCACAAACGCGCCCCGCGCCAATGGATCGGGGTGCGGTGTGCGTTCGCCGGTCAGGTAGGGTGGAAAGAGCAGCCCTTCGCTGCCTGCCGGTACATCAGCCGCCGGAGCCAAAAGGGCATCGAAGCTAGTTTCGGCAGCAAGGGTATCCCGATACCAGCGCAAACTGCCCGCCGCCGACAGCATCACGCCCATCAAGTGCCATTTGTGGGGAACGGCGTGACAGAAGGCGTGGAGACGGCCGTTCCGCTCAATAATCGGCTTATCACTGCTGGCAAACACAACGCCGGATGTGCCCAAACTCAGCGCGACGACGCCTTCCGCCACCACGCCGGTTCCCACCGCGTTGGCCGCCTGATCGCCCCCGCCGCCGACGACCGGGATGCCGGGAACCAGCCCGGTCGCTTTTGCCGCTTCGGTTGTGAGGGTTCCGGTAACGGCCGTGCCCTCAAACGTCGGCGGCAGCCAGGCAGAATCAATCCCCAGTGCGGCGACAACCTCCTTTGACCAATCCCGCCGACGCACATCGAACAACTGCGTACCGGCGCCGCCCGCTTTGTCGGCGGCGTATTTGCCCGTGAGTTTGAATCGGATGTAGTCGTTGGGGAGGAGGATGTGGGCGATACGGCCGTATACCTCCGGCTCGTTCTTTTTCACCCACAAAATCTTGGGGGCCGTAAATCCGGTCAGCGCATCGTTGCCGGTGATGTCAATCAACCGCTGTTTACCCAACGCCGCTCGCATCTCGTTGCATTCGACGGCCGTGCGCTGGTCATTCCACAAAATCGCCGGGCGCAACGGCTCGCCATCCTTGTCCAGCAAAACCAGCCCGTGCATTTGCCCGGTGAGGCCGATGCCCTTCACTGCGTCGGGCGCGACGCCGGTTTCTGCCAATAATTGCTGGATGCTTTTGATTGTCGCCGACGGCCACAAATCGGGCTGCTGCTCGCTCCACAATGGGCGCGGCGTTTCGTAAGCGTATGCTGCTGCCGCGACGCCAACCACCGCGTCCGCTTCATCCATCAGCAGCGCTTTCGTGGCGGTTGTAGACACATCAATGCCCAAAAAGTAGCGCATGATTTACCTCATGAGGATTGGAGACTAGAGACTAGAGACTGGAGATTGCCACAGTCTCCAGTCTCTAGTCTCTAGCCTCCATTCTTACCGCACGCCCAGCAGCAGTTCAATGGTCAATTGATCTAACCGCTCGTAAGGCTGAGCGCGTTGGCCCAATGCGGCGCGATCAAAGGCATGGGCGCGTAAGGCAGCCGCTTTTTCAGCCGAATATTGCCCCATAAACGGATTCATACTGCCATCGTCGGCATTGATTTCGGCCAAAAGGGCTTGAATTTCTGCATCGGCGTTGAACTGGGCCACTTTTTCTTTGAGGATAAGGTAGGTATGGATACAACCACGCGCAAATGCTTTCACGTCGTCGTAATCGGATGTTCGGTACGCATGGGCATCAAAATGGCGCGACCCGTCATATCCATTATCTTCCAGCAGCTTGACCAGGAAGAAGGCGGATTTCAGATTCACCGAGCCAAAGCGAAAATCTTGATCGTAACGGCCGAATGCCTGGTCGTTCAAATCAATATGAAACAGCTTGCCCGCTTCCATTGCCTGGGCGACGTGGTGGGTGAAGTTTAGCCCGACCATATGCTCGTGGGCGACTTCAGGATTAACGCCGACCATTTCGGAGTGATCCAGCGTTGTGATGAAGGCAAGCATGTTGCCGGTGGTGGCATTGTAGATGTCGCCGCCCGCCCCAAAAGACGTAAATTTTCGCGCCCAATTCCACGCCCAGGTCAATGGCGTTCATCGTCTTTTGCAGGGCATAAGCCCGCACCTTCGGATCGTTGCTGGTAAATGCGCCGTCGCGGAAAGCGGGATCGCTGAATAAATTGGTCGTCGCCATCGGCACAACAATG
The DNA here is from genome assembly GCA_024275635.1 of Chloroflexota bacterium. GTDB lineage: Bacteria > Chloroflexota > Anaerolineae > Promineifilales > Promineifilaceae > JACKCC01. Next base: position 23,577 of record JAJRYT010000023.1, read on the forward strand.
CCGGTATCGGCCAACGCTTGTTGGAAGTCGGCGACGATTTTGTCCCGTTCGGCGGGTGTGGCGTCAATGGGAACCAAATCGTTATCATGGAGGTTGACTCCCCAGGCCCCAACTTCCGCCAACAGGCGAACGAGTTCGACGGGGGACTTGGGTTCGCGCACCGGCGCGCCAAAGGGGTCGCGGCCTACGTTGCCGACGGTCCACAGGCCGAAGGTGAATTTATGTTCGGGTTTTGGTTCGTACATGGTTGCCTCCTGATGATGGGGAATGGAAACGGCCGTTCCTCTTCCAAGAAACGGCCGTTACATAAATTAGCAAACAGGATAATTACACGCTGTATCCGTCGGCAAAAATATCAATCATCAACTTGGCGTCGCCCAGCGGGTAGAGGATGGGGCAGGTGCAGCCATTGTCCACATACTCGCGCACTTTGGCCTTCACCTCTTCCGGCGAACCGGCGGCCGTACACATTTGCACCACGTCATCGGGCACAAGATGCATGGCCGCTTCGATTTGCTCGTCGGTGGCCGGCCAGGTCAATACTTGGTGGATATCATCCAATAGTTCCTGGCTGACGCCGCTAGCTTTCATCAAGTGCGGCTGCTGGCCCAGATATTGGGTGATCATCTTGCGCGCGCCATTCAACGCCTTTTTACGGTCATTATCCACAGAGCAAATCATCAATTGGGGCCGGTCAATGTCGTCAATGGAGCGTCCCGCTTTCTTGGCCCCCCGTTCCAGCGCATCCATCGCCCGCAGATTATAAGCCGGGTTGACAAGATAGTTTAGACATGCGCCATCAGCCACTTCGCCGGTCATCTCCATCATTTTCATCCCGGTGGCGCCGATGTAGATGGGAACGTTGCGCGGTTCTTTACGGCCGTGTACCACATCCAACTGAATCCCTTCCACGTGATGAAACTCGCTGTGATGGGTGACATTTTCCATGTTGAGCAGGCGGCGCAGCACTTCCACCGTGTCGCGCATTGCCGACAGCGGCTTACGCCGGTTGATGCACACCTTACTAGCCAACGGATCCCACCACGCCCCGATGCCGCAGATGATACGATCCTGGGCCAGGTCGTCCAGCGTCAGGAAGGTGGCGGCTAACAAGCCGATGTTGCGTGTCCAGTTGTTAGTCACGCCGC
>JAJRYT010000207.1 GCA_024275635.1 Chloroflexota bacterium
GACATGCGCCATCAGCCACTTCGCCGGTCATCTCCATCATTTTCATCCCGGTGGCGCCGATGTAGATGGGAACGTTGCGCGGTTCTTTACGGCCGTGTACCACATCCAACTGAATCCCTTCAACGTGATGAAACTCGCTGTGATGGGTGACATTTTCCATGTTGAGCAGGCGGCGCAGCACTTCCACCGTGTCGCGCATTGCCGACAGCGGCTTACGCCGGTTGATGCCCACCTTACTAGCCAACGGATCCCACCACGCCCCGATGCCGCAGATGATACGATCCTGGGCCAGGTCGTCCAGCGTCAGGAAGGTGGCGGCTAACAAGCCGATGTTGCGTGTCCAGTTGTTAGTCACGCCGCTGGCAACTTTGATCCGCTTGGTCGTGGCCGCGAAGGCGGCCATGGGCACAATGGCGTCGCGCACCAGACGGCTTTCGGCTTGCCAGACGGCTTCAAAACCTTTTTCTTCAGCGTATTGAACGAGTTCGATACCTTCCTGGAGGGAGTGGGCATCTTGTAAATATAGAGCTACGCGATCCTTTGACATGGAATACTCTCCTTTTTTAAGAAGTGACTAAAGTTGGAAGCGAGAAATATATCACTTCACACTTTAGTCACTTTGCACTTCACAAGCCATAAATTTATGCCAATCCTCCTCGGTGTCAAGGTCGAATTGGAGGCCAGGGATTTGAATGATGTGGGCCGTCAAATGACGCCGCTTGGCTTCTTGCAGGTGCTGCTGAAAGCTGCCCTCGCCGTAATGAAATGTGAACGGGCGGGGCGGGCTGATGAGAAGTGCGTTGGTTCCCTGGTTTTTGTTGTCGGAGCAGATAATGATTTGACCTGATTGACGACGGCCGCTTCTACTTCCTCCCACCATTATACTCACATCTTCCGATTGGATAAATGGTAAATCGACGGGGAGAATGAGAACGGCCGTTGCTCCACTCTCTGCCGCATAATTGACCGCCTGGGCGACGGCTGGATTGAGACCGGTAACGGCCGTTTCCACCAGCGCCTCAGCCCCATGTAATCGGGCCGCTGCCAAAGCCCGATCATCACGGCTGACCACCAAAATCCGGTCAATCACCCCCGATTGATTCAGTACAGTGAGCGTGCGGGTCAAAAAACGGTAAATCAACTCTGCCCGTTCCGCTGCCGACAAAATATGAGCCAAACGACATTTGCTGTCAGGCAGCGGCTTGACCGGAATGATTGCCCAGACAGAATGTTGCGTGATGGGATATAAAAAGTGGTTGGATACGCTCACTCGTTGCCTGCCACATATATGGCAAAATTGAGAACCTCTTGGGCCAGTCGCCGCCGATCTGCCAGCGTGTGCATCCAGGTATCCACGCACAAGCAGGCCATATTCAGCCCATCCAGCGAACCAGCATCCTGTTGATCATAAACAAAACCGTCAATGAGATCGCCATAATAGTCGGCGACGGCGCGGGCGGTGACGGGCAGCCCCATCTCCTGCATCATCTTGGCTGCCGGCCCTTTCACCGCCTGCCCGCCAATGATGGGCGTGACGGCAACGACGGCTTGCGGTAAATCCTCGATCATGGCCCGGATGGGGTAAACATTCAAAATGGGCGCGACGCTGACGAATGGATTAGAGGGAGCAATCAGCAGTAAATCGGCGGTTTCCAACGCTTTCAGCACGGCTGGCGTGGCGCGTACATCATCCGGTAAGACAACTTGTTCGACTGGCGGCTGCCATCGTTCCTTGACGAACCAGGTTTGAAAAGACAATCTGGCAGCGCCTGTGGCGATCAATGTGGGCGCGGGCTGGTCGCTCATGGGCAAAATGGTCGGTTGGATGTTGAAGTGGCGGCATATGTGGCCGGTAACGGCCGTTAACGACATCCCTTCGCCCAACAACTGCGTCCGCACCAGGTGAGTCGCCAAATCCAAATCACCCAGATGGAACCAGTCCGGCCCGCCCAGGCGGCCCACCTCGGCAACGGTACGCCACGATTCCCCGGCCCGCCCCCAGCCCGTCTCCAAGTTGGCTGCACCGGCCAATGTGTACATCACCGTGTCCAGATCAGGGCAAATCTTTAGCCCCAAATGCGCAAAATCATCACCGGTATTCACCACAACCGTTAAATTTTCCGGCGGAACGATTTGCGCCAGCCCATCGGCCAGCTTGGCCCCGCCAACGCCGCCGGCCAGGCAGACAATTTTGAGATTAGTGACCGAAGATGGAGGCCTCGATTCAGACTTCATTATTCAGCTTCATTACTCAGGACGTATTTCGCTGCAGCTTCAGACATGATGGCAACGCCGTTAATCATAGCCCGCTCATCAAAATTAAACTTGGGATGGTGGTGTGGATACGAAAATTGGTCGTCATCGCCCGCGCCAATAAAGAAGTAGCAGCCTGGCACCTCCTCCAATACATACCCCATGTCTTCCGAGGCCATTGTGCGGTGCTCGACGATCTTGTCCGCGCCCATGATTTTTACGGCCGCTTCGCGGACAACGGCCGTTGGCTCCGGCGCATTGACTACTGCGGCTACAATCGCAATCGTTTCCATCGTTACCGGGCAGTTAAACGCCTTTCCCATATTCGTTGCCATCTCCAAAATACGGCGGTACGCTTTCCGGTGCAGCGTTTCATTGTAGCTGCGAACGGTCCCCTTCAAAATAGCGCGGTCGGGGATCACGTTAAATGTCGTTCCGGCATCAAACTGGCCGATGGAAACGACAACGCTGTCCTGCGGGTTCACGTTACGGCTGACAATGCTTTGCAGCGCGGTCACAATTTGCGCTGCGGCCAGGATGGGATCATTGGCCAGATGAGGCGCAGCGCCATGTCCGCCTCGCCCCTGTATCGTAATAGTAAACACACTAGAGGAGGCCATACATGGCCCTTCTACGACCCGAACATTGCCATACTGCTCCGGCGTCCATACGTGCATCGCCAAGGCGGCATCAGGGACAGGGTTATCTAACACACCGCTGGCAATCATGGCAAATGCGCCGCCCAATCCTTCTTCGGCCGGTTGAAACATGAACTTCAATGTTCCCGCCATCTGTTTCTGGTAACGGGACATGATGTTAGCAATAGCCAGCCCCATGGAAACGTGGGAGTCGTGTCCACAGGCATGCATGACGCCAGCATTTTGCGATGCGAAATCAAGATTGTTTTCCTCTTGAATGGGCAAAGCATCCATATCAAAGCGTAGGAGGATCGTAGGGCCAGGCTGGTTCCCTTCCAATAATCCGACCACACCGGTTTGCCCAACGCCATACTGCACTTCTAATCCTAATTCGCCTAGTTTTTCGGCGACAATGCGGGATGTGCGTGTTTCCTGAAAACCAAGTTCGGGATGGCGATGAAAGTCACGCCGCATGGCGACCATTTCATCGAATAAAGCTTCGGCTTCTTGTTTGAAATCGGGTTGACCCATTGTAAATATGTCCGTGTATTACGTGAATGTAATTACTAAAGCCTCCCGGAGGTTAACTTGACGAAACCAGCTAACCACTTGTGAACCTTCGGAAGGATACCTTAATTGTTCCACATGAAATATAGAATTACCCTCAACCGTTTGCATCAACCGCGTAAATAATGATGAGTGGCGATTCGCACTTTAGTCACTTTGCACTTTGGTCACTTCCCATTTTAGTCACTTCCCATTTGCGGTTTACCGTATTATGGTTTGGTTGGAGGATTATACCAGAGTTGTGCCGGATGTTTGACCTTTTACACACCCTTCACCATGGATTCACTGAATGTTTACTATAAAGGGGAAACGGCCGTATTATCCTAATAAATACATCGCCCCAGCAGTAAGCAATTACCAAGTAATCGTTCGGAAATAACTTCCCGGTTTTCGTAAACCGTATTCCGTGTTCCGTAAACCGTATTCCGTCACGATACGGATAACGGAATACGGAATACGGGTAACAGGTAACGAATGATCAAAGCGCTAAGTTAATTACGAACATCTCCTAAAAACAATCCCGCAACTTAAATGTATGCTGGCAATCGCAGTCATCTCGGAGGTTATGAAGATGTCTATTTCAGTGGGACTATTCGCTTTTCTTCTTGTGACCGCTTTTATTTTGGGCATGTTAACAACGCCTTTACCACTTTATTTTTTCCTCACTTCGCCCGCCAAAATATACGCGCTGGTAAATTCCCGACAAGAATCGTCATCCGTGTGATTCCAGATTCAGGGCTTGCTTTTGCAGCGCGTGCGGTAGTTCGCCTTTTGTGATCAGAGGGGTTAAGGCCAGGGCCACAGCGACCCAACCGCCGGTGACGGCGGCTGTGCGCGTGCCGCCATCGGCTTGCAGTACGTCGCAGTCAACGGTAAACGTGCGTTCGCCCAGTAAGGATAAATCTAAAGCCATCCGCAAACTGCGGCCGATTAGCCGGGAGATTTCCTGGGTGCGCCCTTTGGGCCAACGTTGTTCGCGCTGGGTGCGGCTGTGGGTGCTGCGGGGGAGCATGGCGTATTCGGCCGTTAACCAGCCATGCGGCTCTTTGGTGTGACGCAGCCAGGGAGGCAGTTTGTCCTCGATGGTCACGTTGCACAGCATATGGGTATTACCGAATTTCGCCAGGACAGAGCCTTCGGCCCATTGGGTATACCCGGTTTGGAAGGTAACGGGTCGAGGTTGGGTGGGGGAACGGCCGTCTTGTCGTTTCATATCTTGCCTCTTTTGCGTATCGCTCGGAAATTATACCAGACAAGGTGAAATTGGTTACAATAGATTAAACCATTTGTGATATACTTGCAGGTCGAAATCGCTTATCAAGGAAATGACATGCGTGGCAGCGCCGCCATGGATGAAGATCGTAACGCGATTTGGTAAATTGTACGAAGGAGTATTTAAGTAATGGCTCAAGCAAAGAAAAGAAAACCGGTATCGAGAGGCAAGACCCCGCCGAAGTTTCAACACAAAAGAAGGAAGACTTTCTCCGAAAAGGTCATTATTGTTTTAGGTATTGTTATTGCCTTGAGTATGGTTGTATCGTTAATCGTCAATTTTATACCGACACATTCTTTCTAAACGACCGTATTCACCCAACCCAATCCGATACTGGCGTCGCCGCCGTATTCTAGCAGAATACGACGGCCGTTTTTGCCATCATCGAGACATGATTGCCAATACTGGTGGAGCAAGCCTGCAAATACATAAATCATCCCCAAGAGTCAATTTCCCCTGTAAACTGAACAGATACGCTTAAAATTTTGCCCCCCAGGTCAGACCCAGGCGGGTCTGATTATGACCGTTCCGCAATTTACACGAATTTGTGCTAATTGGTGTCCATTCGCTGCTTTTTCAACAGAGATCGGGAGATTCAATGGTTGCGTCTCCTAAATCCCTTAACCTCAGTTTTTGCAGGAGACACCATGTGCCAAATTGCGTATCGAATTGCCAATTCGATTTACATGAGGAGAATAATTTATCATGATGGATATAACAGCCGTCCTCAACCTGCTGACACATGGCAACCAGCTCAAACGCACCGCCCGCACCGGCTGGGTGCAGCGCGGCATCCCCAATCCCGAAGACGTCGCCGCCCACAGCTTTGGCGTTGTGTACACGGCAATGGTTCTGGCACAGTTGGTAACAGAGCCGGTTGATCTAGCCCGGCTGCTAGCGATGGCCGCATTGCACGACCTGCCGGAAGGGCTGACGACTGACATCCCTACCCCCGCCTGGCGCTTCTTGCCGGCCGGCATCAAAACAGATGTTGAACGCGGCGCGATGGTCGAAATCCTGGATGGCGTCCCCTTTGCGCCGGACTGGATGGATTTATGGGAGGAACTGCATGCGGCGGAAACGGCCGTTTCCCACCTCGTCCACGACGCCGACAAACTGGACATGTTCCTGCAAGCCCACATCTACGCAGCACAAACCGGCAGCCGCCGCCTGACCGAATTTTGGCGCAAGCCGTACCGCTTCCATTTTCCCCAAGCCCAGGCGATTTACGACGAACTGCGTTCCCGGCGGGGAGATGAAGAAGTGAAAGGGTGAAGGGGTGAGCGGGTGTTGTCACCCTTTCACCCCTTCACCTTGTCACCCCCCCATCTTGGTTTATACTTCGCCCCATGACGACTTACCGGCAAATAACAGTGGGAGAAAGCGGCCGTATTCTCCTCAAACGCGCCCGCTGGTGCGACAGCTTCGGCAGCAAACTGCGCGGCTTCACCTTCCACCGCCGCCTGGCCTCGGATGATGGCTTGGTACTGGTTGAAAAGCGCGACAGCCGGGCAGCGACGGCCATCCATATGCTCTTTGTCTTCTTCGATTTGGGCGTTATTTGGGTCAACGACGCCGGGCAAGTGGTGGATAAAGTTCTAGCCAAACCGTGGCGGCTCTCCTACGTACCCGCCGCCCCCGCCCGCTACGTCGTCGAAGGGCATCCGCGCCTGCTGGAAGAAGTGGCCGTCGGCGACCAGATTCAATTTGGGGAGTGAAACGTAACACGTGAAACACAAACATGCTTTCCTGATCCCCATTATCCCCATTTTGGTCAGCCTGACCCTGGCTCTGTCCATTCTGCCGGCGCAGGCGCAAGAGGGCGCTCCCACGCCAGATGCAGGCACGGCCGTCCCCATCCCCCTCATCCACACCGTCCAGGAAGGGGAGAACCTGACCATCATCGCCGCCAATTACGGCGTGACGGTTGCCGAATTGCAGGCGCTCAACCACCTGGCTGACGATGCGCTGCTGTACGTGGGCCAGATATTGATCATTCCCGGTGGAACTGGGGACGCGATTGCCACCGTCTACACTATTCAGGCAGGGGATACGCTGGCGGGGATTGCGGCGCTGTTTAACACAACAGAAACGGCCGTTGCCGCCGCTAATAACCTCATCACAACCAACCCTTCCCTGGTCGTCGGCGATGCGTTAGCCGTCATCAGCCGCACCGGGTCGGCCCTGCCCCAGCCTGTCACCGGCGCGCCCCACATCGTCGCCCCCGGCGAAGGCTGGCTGGCCGTCGCCGCCCGCTACCGCCTCTCCCCGGCCGCCATCGCCTCCGCCAACGGATTACGGATCACGGATTACGTCATTCCCGGCCAACGCCTCCGCATCCCCAACGACGCCCCCTACCGCTTTTTGCCGGGAGAATGGGTGGATGTGCGGATACGGCCGTTACCCATTACCCAGGGTTCCACCGCCAGCATCTTCGTCAAAAACCTGCTCGACGGCCTCCCCAGTGGGCAGTTTGCCGGGCAAAGTTTGCGCTTCACCCCCGACGAAGACGGCTACGTCGCCCTCGTCGGCGTAGACGCTTTCACCAAGACAGGAACTTACACATTAGAACTGATGGGTTCCGGCGCGCGCCCCTGGACGCCTTTTCGCCAGGCGCTGCGCGTCACATCCGGCAGCTACGAACAACAGTTCATCACCATCCCCGACGAACTCAGCTACCTGCTGGCCCCGGAAATCCGGCAGGGCGAAGATGAAACGTTGGCCGCCATCTACACTCAATTCAGCGCCGCGCCGCGCTGGGATGGCCTGTTCCAGGTTCCCGTCACTAACACCGTCGTCACCGCCCGCTACGGCGACGCCCGCTCCTACAACGGCGGCCCCTTCGACATTTTCCACACCGGCGTTGATTTTGGCGGCGGGGTAGGCGCTCCCATCCTGGCCCCGGCCAACGGCGTTGTCGTGTTTACCGGGGAGATGGCGCTGCACGGCAATACAATGGTCGTGGATCATGGCCTGGGCGTGATGTCGGCCTACTTTCATCTGGACGCATTTCTGGCTGAAGTGGGCTACACCGTCGCCGCCGGGCAGCCCATCGCCAAAGGCGGCGGTACGGGATTGTCCACCGGCCCGCATCTGCATTGGGAACTGCGCGTCAATAATGTGGCTGTGAATGGGTTGCAATGGACGCAAACCCCGTTCCCTTAGCTCGACTTTGTACATTCCTAACAGATTGCTTCCAAACCGTACTCGACCGCGTGGGTTTGTATTCAAATAATATTTGCATGTCACTCTTTTTATGCGATGTTCAAATATTCGTACTCGAGTAAAGTTGCATTGAC
>JAJRYT010000208.1 GCA_024275635.1 Chloroflexota bacterium
ATACTTGCCTATGGTTGGAAACAAGCTGATTTTGGCTCCATTTCATGGCTTGGTTTTTCTCTTTTTGAGACCAAAAATGATGAATGCAATATCTTCCTCTCTCTTTTAGAGAGGAAATTGGTTAGCTACGGGAATTGCTGATGTGAATGTAACGATTCGGGATATTGACCGTGTAGGCGACGTGTTAGCGGCCGTTACCGAAGCCGGCGCCAACAACATCTTCGGCGTCTACTTCAGCGTCTCCGACCCGGCGGCGCTGGAAACTGAAGCCCGCGCCGCTGCGGTGGCAGACGCCCGCGAACGCGCTGCATCGTTGGCAGAATTGGGCGGCGTCAATTTAGGCGATGTTCAAGTTATCAGTGAACTGATTGGGCAAGCAGCCCCATTCCCGCGCACTCTGGGCGGCTTTGACATGGCCGAAGCGGCAATGGCCCCTAGCATCTCGCCTGGCCAGCTCAGCTATAACGTTCAAATTCAGGTTACTTTTGGCATCAAGTAACCTCGCTCTCACGGTTCAAACTATTATTGACCATATAACCAGACGATAAAACGAAAAACCGCTCCATCCCGGAGCGGTTTTTTGCTTTGCTTTACAGTGCAGGTGAAAGTCGCTGCCTAGAATCAGCTTTTTTGTACCGACCAGGCCAGAAAGGAGTCAATAGCGCGAGGAAAGAGGCGGCTTAGGTGTGCAACGGCCCAATCGTACCAGGTAACGTAGACTTCGGTACGGCCGTATTGAATCGCTTTCACTACAGCCTGCCCCACCCGCTCGGCAGGAATACCAGACAAACCAAACCGGTTCTCCCCTGCCCCCCCCAATTTGGCCAGGCCAAATTCAGTGGCAGTGACACCAGGGTAAACGAGGGTCACTTTTATGTTGTACGGCTTTAGTTCCATTCGCCATGAACGGGAGAGAAAGTTCACGGCCGTTTTACTGGCACAATAAATCCCACTATGCATTAACGGTCGCTGCCCCACAATAGAAGAGATGTTAATGATTTGGCCGCGTCCCTGCCGCTTCATGACGGCAACGGCCGTTTGCGTCGCCGCCACTAATCCCACCACATTCGTGTCCAAAATCGTGCGTACATCCGCCAACGGCATCTCGGCCAACGCACTGTGATGGCCCAAACCAGCATTATTCACCAACACATCCAGACGTCCAAACTCAGTCACGGTGCGGTCAATCAACAGTTGGGCGAAACTCGCGTCCCGGATATCGCCGGGCACGGCCAGCCGGCGGCCTGGATACACGGACAGGTCGCCCACTAACTGTTCAAGTCGTTCGGCTCGCCGCGCCGTTATGACGACATTTGCGCCCAGTTTTGCCAGGGCTACGGCCGTAGCCCGTCCAATCCCCGCCGACGCCCCGTCACTACCGCCACACAGCCCTCAACCGCCAACCTCACCCTTCCCCCTCCACCAGCTTTCCGGCCGCTCGCCACGCCCGCTGCGCATCACGATACCCCATCTTGTACAAACGCTCATGCCCTTCCCGCGTGTAGCTGATGATCTGCTCCACCGGAATAATCTCAATTGGGGCGACAATAATCGGCTCTGGCAGTTCCTGATACTGTTTCTGCAATATATCCGGCACACCATCCTTATTTTCATCCAAATAATCCACCGCATCGCCATCAATCTGCTTAAGCAACAGCGCATTCGCCGCCCGCAGGCGCGCGTTTTCAATCTTAAGCCGCACCATCTCGTTCACCCGGCGAAACATCTTCAAATCTGCCCGAAACGAAGCCAACAGCGCCCATTCCAACGTCGTGCTGGCCGCCGATAACAAATTGCGCGGCGTCTCTGTCACCTTCCCGTCCTGGTTTCCCCAAGGTGTCATAATCACGACCACAATTTCCTCAGCCCCGGCGTCAATAGCCGGCCCCAGCGGCGTATTTGCCACCGTCGCTCCATCCCAATATAAACTCTCATGCAGCTGCGTCGCCGGATAAATAATGGGAATCGAGCAGCTGGCGATAATATGATCTATTCCTAAAGGCTCTTTCCTCATCTTGCTGGGATAAGCATCCTGGCTGTTGCCAAACACCTGTAATTGACCTGTGTTTACTTCTGTAGCCGTCACGCGCAAATGAACGGCCGCTTCCGGCGAATTAAGCCGCTCAAAATCAACCCAGCCATCCCTGCCCAATGTCTCCCGCAGCGGACTAGTATCCAACAAAAAATTACCATCCAGGGGATTCAAGTTCACCTTTTGCACATCCTGCGTTTTAAGACGCTGCCACAATGCCCAAAGCGAACGCGCATTATGGCCCGACGCCATCGCCGCCCCATTAACCGCGCCAATCGAAGTCCCCACCACAACATTGGGCAGCCATTCATGTTCTTCCAAAAAACGCAGCGCCCCTACGTGATAAGCCCCCCGTCCTCCGCCCCCCGACAAAACCAACGCTCGCTTCCGTTCTTCTGTCGGCATCACACATCTCCTCATAACTCAACCTCCGGGAGGTTTCAATAAACCTCCCGGAGGTTGAGTTCATTCAGGCTACCCAATTAAAAACTCTGATCGTTTACCCAGGATAAGTTGATTTGACTCCTCCATGTTTGGCGGCCGCACTGGCAAAATGATATGGAACTGGCTGCCCGGCAATCGCGCTTCATCTTCCCCTGTAGACTCAACCCAAATACGGCCGCCATGCCCTTCAATCACCCCTTTGGCTATGGGCAAACCCAACCCCGGCCCGGCTCCCTTGAATTTTGTGCTGCCCGTCGAGTGCAGCTGCGGATTTCCCACGCGAAAGAACTTATCAAAAATCAGGTCGTGAAATTTAGTGTCAATCCCAATCCCCTGATCCGCCAACACAATCTCCACATACGCATCCGTTTGATCCTGGCTGGGAACCAACTCAGCCGTCAATGAAATAGCGCCATAATCTGGCGTGTATTTGATAGCATTGCCAATCAGATTAATAAAGGCCTGTACAAGTCGCTTGAAATCAGCATAAATGGGAGGCAAAGAAGTCAACCCATGTGCTTTCCAGGTAATGTG
>JAJRYT010000024.1 GCA_024275635.1 Chloroflexota bacterium
AGATTCTCACTCTGGTTACAAAATTATCTGGAAATATTTCTGATTTCGAATTTTGTACAAAGTCGAGCTAAGGGTTCGTTCAAAATTAACTTTGCAGTTTGCTGGTAATTGGTAATTGAGTAATTGGGTAATTACCAGTTACCAATTACTTAGTTACAACTTTTCAAACGCCAAAGTTATAAACGGGCGCGCCCTAAGTTTTCGCCATTTGTAATCGGTCATGTTTAGCATGTTCACGAAGCATGACCAAAAAGAACCAGAATAACCCGGTCTTGAGCTTGTTGTTGTTGTCCCTGATGACCAGCCTTGTCTATTTTGAACTTGTCCAGCGTATACTGAACTTCTACCCAAACACCATCGACAATCAAGATAGGCGGTGTGTTTGTAATCGGAGCTTGTTGTTGTGTTTCCATGCGTGCCTGTACCTGAAGGGTTACCTGATTGACGGCTGTGCGCGAAAGAACATTACCCAAAAGAAAGTAGAGTGCTTCTTGCAGATCGCGCAAAGACAACCCCATGATATACAGATACCCGGCAAAATCCAACAAACCTCGTAAGCTACGCTGAGCGTTCCAAGATACGCCATCTTCTTTCTTTATTGCTATGACGCTTGGGCACTGTCAATCGGTCAACACGACCATATTGCGTATCCAATGTGCGCTGAAAGTAGCCAGAACGTCTCGGTTTAGGGTGCAAGACCGCCGCATCGGCAACAACTTCCTCAACAAGGGCTGCTTCGATAATGGTCTGTACAGTCATCACGACTTGTTTCCGTAGATGCGCTTCTAGATGTTCATCGAGTTCAGATTGAAAACTAGCATTATGTTAGTGTCTTTAGTTTTTCGCCACTTGCTATTTCGCAATCGAGTAGCAAATGCTTGTGGCGAAAACTTCGTGACACTAACGACAAGCCAGAAAAGAGCTTGCCACAAATTACATAAATTACAACGACCTGAATTCGTGTAATTTATGGCGAAAATTCTTGTACACAAAACAAAAACTTCATTGATAAAATACAAACACAATCCATCAAAACAACACCGAAGCCAGTTCGCGCCGGTACGTTTGGGTGAGTGAGTCAGCTTCGCCCAATAGTTCAAAAACAGCCAGCATCACTTCTTTCGCACGGCCATCATCATAGTTTTTATCCTGGCGTAGCACCTCCAGCAGCCCATCCATGGCGGCGGCAAAATTGCCGCGCTCCCAGATTCGGCTAATTTGCCGGTATTGCCGTTCAATGAGAGGCGCTTCGTCTTCCCAACCAGCGCCAGGCGTCGCCGAACGGCACAAGTAACGGGCCAGTGGCAGCAGTCGCCTGGCCTGGACTAATTCCAGCCCGTCGGTGATGCTTTCTAGATGACGGACAGCCTCGCAACCATCCCCCTGGGACAGCAAGGCGCGAGCCAAATTGAGGGTAGCTACCGGATGGAAGGGGTGACTGGAAAGAATTTCACGGAAGGCCGTTTCTGCTTCGGCCCAATGACGTGTCGCCAGCAGGCTGTTGGCTGCGCTTAAATGTTTGTCAGCCTGGCTGGGCGCGATTTTTTGAATGAATTGACGCACGCGCGGTTCGGGGATGGCGCCATTGAACTCGGCCGTGACCTGGCCGTCGCGGAACGCTTTGACGGCCGGAATGCCCTGCACCTGGTAGCGCATAGAGATGTTGGGGTTTTCGTCTACGTTGAGTTTTGCCAAAATGAAAATGTGGCTGGGATCGGCGGCCATCTTTTCCAGAGCCGGGGTCAGCATACGACATGGGCCGCACCAGGCCGCCCAAAAATCAACGACGACCGGTATGTCATACGATTGTTGGATGACGTCATATTCAAAATTGGTTTCAGATACGTTGATGATGTTATCTGTGCCCGCCATAGGGTCTTCCTCACAATGCAAACAATTGCTCCGTGTATCTCTGGAGACCTGCGAGGTTTTTACACACTATTGGACCGCTGCTTCCCTGATAGAAACCGCGCAAGTCTAAATAATCACTAACGATTAATGATGGGCAGCATTATAACATGGGAAAGCAAAGTTGACTGTGTTGTGTCCAGGTCTGAACTACTGTGGGGAGCTTCAACATTGCCGGCCTGGTCAGTGGCCCGGCTGCGAAATTCATAGGTCTGGGCGGGCTGGGGCGGCATGAAAACCGTCGCAACATCTGTTGTCCCACTAACAAGCTGCGTCCAGGCGGTATCCCCCAGGGCGCGATACTCAATGGTGTATGTTGCCACGCCGGATAGGATATCACTTCCCTGCCACTGCACCAGATAGCCACCGGACGGTATTTCGAAGAGCGCGCTAATTTGGGAGGTGGGCGGGATGGTATCCAGGCCAAAGCGCGTGTCGGGGGAAACTGTCTGGTGGTCGAAGGTCGTGTCAAACAGGATGCGCCAATACAGGTCGGCGTAATCCTGCGTGAAGGTGTGGGCGGCAGTGGTAACGGCCGTTCCCCAACTTTGTGTGTAGACCATATTATTAAACGCTGCATCCGTAGAGACTTGCAGTGTCGTCGTCAGCGCCGAACTGGCATTGATAATATCCCAGGTGAAGTTGACGCCAGCCTGGTTTTGCCAGGCGTTGGCCGCCGGGGCCGTGTTGGCCGCATATGCTTCCAACGGCCGTAAACGGATGGCGTCAAACCAGACGCCATAATCATAATTTGTGGGATCATTGACAGTCAGATCGGTCAGGCGAATGAGATTGCCGGTTCCAGCGGCCAGGTCAAACTCGCCCAACGACATCCACTCGCCGACATTGGCGCTGTGACTGACGGTGACGGTGTGGGAACCATTGCTATCGGTGACCGTGTAAACAGCGCCCTTTGTTTCCGGGCCATTCGTATCGCAGTAGGGGGCGTATACCTCGATTTCATAACGGCCGTTTACCGCCACATCCGGCCGCCATTCCCCCCAATTGGTACTCAAAGCCGCATCCGTCACATTCCAGGTGTAGTAAGAATGCCCGCTGTTGCCACAACCCTTCGGCCCCTCGTACCAGCTTGTATTACTTTTGGTAAAGGCGCCGCTTAATTCGTCAATGTAAATATACGGCGAGATGAAATTGATGCGCTGCGCCACCTGTTCGCGCAAATCAGCCAGTAAAGCATAGGCGCTGCCTCCGGGACAGGTTGTCGCCGTGCCGCCATACACATCGCGGTGTCCCATTAAATGAGGCAAGCCCCAATTCATGTTCACCAGACGACTGGCATCGAACACATCAATGTTGCGCTGGTCGGCTTTCCAGGCTAACAGGTCAACGGCCGCGGCCTGCATGATCGGCGGGGGAACTTCAACAATGGGGTTATTGGGATCGGGGTAATTCTCCTCGGCGGAGGTAAACGTGCCCATGAGAGCCACCCCCATACTGCCCGCGTTGGCAGCGGCGGCATGGGTGCCGATAACATCCAGGTTCAGGTAATCCTCATTCAGGTGTCCTTCATAGATGACGCCAGTGCGGTCAATGAGATAGTTGTACCCGACGTCGCCCCATCCCCTGGTATAAGTGTGAAAATTCCAGATAGCGCGGACAATGGCCGCCCAATCGCTGCTGCTGTTGCCGGACACGGTATGATGGACAATCATGTGTGTGGCCGGTTCATAATAAAGGCCAGCGGTGTAATCGCAGTCGGCGTAGGTACACCAGACGTCCCGGCTGATGACGGTGGGGCGCGGCGCGGCGCCATTGGCGGCCTGACCGCTGCCGAGTTGGGCCGCGTCCAGGGCGGCTTGCTGGGCTAACATTTCTTCGGTGGTGGGGCCGTCGGTGGAATCAATGAGGGTGATTGTGAGTTGGCGCATGATGGGGGCGGCGATGCCGGCATAGCGGCCCAAACTGATTGAAAATTGCAGGTATTGGTGGGTGACATCGGCCGCAGGAACGGCGATTAGTTCGCCAAACATTTCAGTTTCGCCGGGGAGTGTTAAATCGTTGTCCGCGCGAATGTCGGCCCATTGGCTCCAGTCGCCGCCGGCTGTTTTGGTACGCAAACGCAGTTCCAAATTACTCATTTCGGGCGTATCGGCAATCCATTGCGGGACGGCAACGTTGAAGGGAAAAGGGGTTGTGATGACGGGGGAAGTGTAAACGGCCGTCACCGCATCGGCAGCCAGTGTGACTCCTTCGGTTGTAATGATAAACCCGCTGCCGGAACCGCCAGCAAAATCGGCGGCCGTGAATTGAATATCTTGCATAGGCGCTCTTCCCGGAGAAGAGCTGGCGGTTGGTGACCGATAGGCGGCCAGTAAAATGAGTAGACCAGCTAGAATGAGTGTTTTGAACTTCATAAGACAACACCTCGCTATTATTTTTGACTCCGGCGTCATCATAACAGGAACGGCCGTTATACCAAGTGTAAAAGTGGTGAATTTATGCGTGTCATTTAGATGAAATTAATGTTGGCGCTAACCGGCAGTTGTCATTTTGGGCTGAATCTACTATCTTGGGGTAAGTGCGGAACTGGAGATTGGAGATTGGATGGTAGATATGTTGGAGGAAAAGGACAGCGAATTTCCGGCGTGGCTTAAATGGGGGGGGATATCTCTCTTCATTGGCTGGCTGTTTTACAGTTTGAGCGCTTATTACGTGGTGCAGAAGCCGTTTAGCAGGGCGCAGATGGCTGCCTTGCTGGACAGCAAGGATGTGTGGCTGCAGTTTAATTTTTCAGCGGCGGCGTTGGGGCGCTCTTTGTTGGATGTAGGCGCGGCGCTGTGGTTGACCTGGATCGCACTGGGCGCGGGATTATGGCTGCTGGCTCGCTTTCAGCTTGAAATCGAGACGACCGGGCAGCAAGTTTTGCTGGCGTTGGGGCTGGGGTTTGGCGGGTTGGGCTTGCTGACCCTGCTGCTGGGGATGATAGGCTGGCTGGAAACGGCCGTCTTCCTCACCCTCTTCCTCCTGCTTACCCTGTTCACCAGCCGGCAAGCTTTCACGCAATTACGCCAATTACGACTGCCGCGCCCATCGCGCGGGACGGCCGTTTACCTGTTCCTGGCCCTGGGGATAATACTCTCCCTGGCTTTACTGCCGCCCACCAGCTTCGATGGCCTGCTCTACCACCTGAAAGGCCCCAAACTCTTCCTGCAAGCGGGACGCATCGCCGTGCATGACATTTTCCCGCTCTATTTCCCCTCTTTATTTGAGATGTTTTACACAATGGGGATGGCCCTGCGCGGCGACGTGACCGCCAAACTGCTGCACGTCGTCTTCCATCTCATGCTGGCCGGGCTGGTCTACAGCACAGCGCGACAGCATTTGAAATTGAAGGAGGGGGGAACGGCCGTTCTCCTCTTCTACGCCATGCCCATCGTTTTATCCTTAGCCGCCTGGGCCTACAGCGATTTGGGGCTGGCTTTTTACCAGATGGCTGCCGTTTACGCACTGCTACATTGGCGGCAGACGCGGCAGTTGAACTGGCTCATCTTGAGCGGCGCGCTGGCCGGGCTGGCCCTGGGCTTTAAATACACCAGCTTCATCACGCCGCTGTTTTTGGCCGGAATTGTACTTTGGGATTACCGGCGGCCGTTGAAAACGGCCGTTCGCCCCCTAACCCTGTTAACCATCGCCACCACACTGGCCGGCGCGCCGATGTACCTTCGCAACTGGATTCTGGTGGGCAACCCAACGTATCCTTTTTTGTATGGGTGGTTCAACGGCCGTTATTGGGACGCTTACCGCGCCGCCTCCTACGCCGAGTCGGGCACGGGCATCGGTTTCGACCCCATCGCTATCCTGCGCCTGCCCTACGATATCACCCTGGGCTACAAAGATGTGACCCAGGATGTACAGATCGGCCCGCTGCTGCTGACCTCTCTGCCCCTCTTACTATTATATGGCTTGAGCCGCTGGCGTAAGCGCACGCCGCCTTCCTTTTCCATTTTGTTCCTGTTTGCTCTGGCCCAGTTCGGGTTCTGGACATTGGGCGTCATCTCCACGCGCGGCTTATGGCAAAGCCGCTTGTTATTATCGGGACTCGTCGTTTTAGCGCCGGTCACGGCCTGGATTTGGCAAGATTTGCGGCGGCTGGATCAGCCTCAGTTCTCCCTGCACCGCTTCCTCAAGCTGGTTCTCGGCCTGGTTTTGACCCTAAACCTCATCGGGCAGGCGTCCGGATGGCTGCTGCGCGCGCCCTGGACATACATCATCGGCGCTGATTCCCAGGCGATGTACTTGCGCCGCACACTGGGGGCGCATTACGCGGCGATGGAAGCTGTCAACGCACTGCCGCCGGATGCCGTTGTCACTTTTTTGTACGAGCCGCGCAGCTATTACTGCCAGCGTGACTGCCGTCCGGATAGCAAATTGGATGAACTGGGCCATTGGCGCTATTTGTACGGCGACGCGGCCAGGATTGCCGCCGCCTGGCAGGAACAGGGCGTGACCCACCTCTTGCTGCATCAGACCGGCTATCAATTCATGGTAGGATCGGAGAAAACGGCAGATACGGCCGTTCTGCAAACGTTGCAAACCGACTATCTACGCCCCATTGCCGACATTGCCGGGAATTACATCCTATACGAGATTATTCCATGAGATTATCGTCTAAAACTGTTATCGGCTTCCTGGTGTCGAGTGTGGTCTTTATCGTTCTTGTCGTCGCCGTGCATCAACTGTTCACGACAAAAACGCCGGGGGCCAATGATTTTTACTCGCGCTGGAAAGGAGCGCAGTTGTTTTGGCAGGAGGGGATCGATCCCTATTCGCCGGAAGCAGGGGAGGCGATTCAGATAGGGATGTACGGCCGTCCCGCCCGTCCCGATGAAGATCAAGTCCTCTTCGTTTACCCGTTCTACACCGCCTTTTTGCTCATTCCGCTGGTGGGACTCTCCTACGATTGGGCGCAGGCTGTCTGGCTGGTGACGGTCATGTTCAGTTTGATTGGCGGGGTTATCTTGTGCCTGCGTTTGGTGAAATGGCAGATGTCACCCTGGCTGCTAGGCGTCACATTGTTGTGGTCGGTCATCTTTTACAACAGCGCCCGCACCATTATCCTGGGCCAGTTTGCGGCCTTGATATTTTTATGGCTGGCGGGTAGTTTATGGGCGTTAAAACAAGAGCGCGATATTCTGGCCGGGATTTTGCTGGCGCTGACAACGATTAAGCCGCAAATGAGTTTTTTGATTATTCCGGCCTTGCTGCTGTGGGGGGGAGGCCAGCGCCGTTGGCGGTTTGTGGGCGGGTTTACGGCCGCGATGGCGGCGCTATTTGGCTTGTCGTTATGCTTATTACCCGGCTGGCTGGCTGAATTTATCGCCCAGGTGAGCGCTTATCCGGGGTACACCATTACCGGTTCGCCGATTTGGGTATTGACGGGCTACTATTTCCCGCAGTTGGGACGGCCGGTAGAGATCGGCTTATCCGCGTTGGCTTTGTTACTTTTGTTTGTTCAATGGCGGCGCTTGCCCAGAATAACGGCCGTTGCCGACGACCTCCTGCTCATCACCGGCTTTACCTTGATTGTCACCAATCTCATTGTCGTACGGACGGCTACAACCAATTATGTGATCATGTATATACCGCTCATCTGGGGATTAAAGCATGTGAGCGACCGGCTTCCACGCGCAAATCTATGGCTGGTCTTGTTTTTTTTCATGAGCGGCATCGGCGGCTGGGCGCTTTTCCTGACAACCATTAAAGGAGACCTGGAGCACCCGGTTAATTATCTACCCCTCCCATTCTTTTTATTGATTTTATTGTGGTGGGCCAACAATCGCGGCGGCCATAAAAGGATCATGGGGAGATAACGGCCGTTCTTATTTCCGATTAGCCCACATCGGCGACAGCGCCCGCGCCTGCTTATCGGCATGGTAGCTGCTGCGCACCAGCGGGGCGCTCTCCACCCACTTGAAACCCATCTCCAGCCCCAGCCGCTTCAGTTCGGCAAACTCAGCCATCGTGTAATACCGTTCCATCGGCAGATGCTTCTTGCTGGGCTGCAAATATTGGCCGATGGTCAGGATGTCCACGCCCCAATTCACCAAATCCCTCATCACGGTCAAGATTTCGTCCCATTCTTCGCCCAGACCAACCATGATGCCGCTTTTGGTCAACACGTCAGGCTGCATCCTCTTGGCGTTGATCAGCGTCGCCTGCGCCCATTTGTAATGATCTTGCGGCTGCACTTTGCGGAACAGGCGCGGTACGGTCTCCACGTTGTGATTGAGGATTTCTGGCCGGGCGTCCATGACAATTTTGAGCGCTTCTTCGCTGCCTTTGAAGTCAGGAATGAGCGTTTCGATGGAACAGCCGGGCTGCGCTTCGCGGATGCGCTCAATGCAAGCGGCAAAGATGGGCGCGCCGCCATCTTTGCGCTCGTCGCGGTTCACCGACGTGATGACAACGTGACGCAAGTTCATGGATTTGACGGCCTGGGCGACACGTTCTGGTTCAGCCCAATCGAGGGGGAACGGCCGTCCCGTCTTCACATCACAAAAACCGCAGCTGCGGGTACAAATATCACCCATAATCAAGAAGGTGGCTGTGCCCGCCCCCCAGCATTCACCCATGTTAGGGCAGCGGGCTTCCTCGCAGACGGTGTGCAGTTCTTTGCTGCGCATCAACCGCTTTAAGGTACGGTACGTTTCGCCCTTCGGCGGGCGCACTTTAATCCAATCCGGTCGCCGCGGTGGGCGGGGCGATTCGGTTTCAATGGTATCCAGTTTAATAGTTGACACTGGGTATCTCCTCTAACTTTGTTTTTACATGAAAAACTTGTTCAAAAGCGGTAATGATGGGAGGGATAAGGTCGGTAGTGAGGAACGGCCGTCCCAACACCTTCTCCATACTCGTCACCCCATGATTAGCAATCCCGCAAGGCACAATCCCCGAAAAATAGGACAAATCCGTGGCCACATTCAGGGCAAACCCATGACTCGTAATCCCCCGATTATTGATATGAACGCCAATCGCTGCAATCTTATTCAGGCCATCCGGCTCTTTGACCCAAACGCCCGTGTAACCTTCGTAACGACGGCCGTTAATCCCCAACGGAGCCAACGCCTGAATAAGCATCTCCTCAATATCATGCACATACGCCCTGATACGCGCCAACCCATACCGCCCCAGCCGCCGCAAATTCAAAATCGGGTAGCCCACAAGCTGCCCCGGCCCATGATAGGTAATATCGCCGCCCCGGTCTACCCTGTGGACGGATACACCCCGCCCAGCCAGCGTGGCTTCATCCCACAACAAATGCTCCATCTTGCCGCGCCGTCCCAATGTGTACGTATGGGGATGTTCCAGCAGTAACAACTTATCGGCCAACTCCGGCGCTGCAATTCGTTCCGCAACCAGTGATTTTTGCCAATCCCAGGCAACGTCATACGCAACCTGACTGGCCCATTCCACTTCAATCATAATTTCTTAAAACTCAGGCGGGTATTGCTCCCCCGTTCGAGTAACCTGTCCGAGTTTACCCAAATCTCTCCAATAAAAATTCAACCACGACCCGGTCAATAACATCACCCGTGCCGTCCCAGCGATCTTCCAGGTTCTCTTCGCCAACCAACGCCCACAACGCCTGGCGCGTCGCTGCGTCAAACTGGCCGGTCTGCTTACCCTGATAATGGCCGGTTCGTGTGAGAACCGCCTGCAAATCAGCCGCAACTTCAGCCAACGGCACCACATTATCCGGATCAACCTCGCCAAAAAACAAATGATGCGAACTTACCAACTGCTGCAACTTACGAATCGGCTGCGGGTCGTCATCTACACGCAAATCCAGATAACGATCCGTTTTCCCACCATAGCCGCCATTTTCACGCACAACCAGCACGCCGGCGGCCTGACGGCCCCGCTTGTCACCGCCAGCCGCCTGACCCGCCGCCAACGCCGCGGCCAGCCAATCGGCCAGCTCGCCTGCGCCGCCGCGCACCCGCTCAAATTCGGCCGCCATCGCTGCCACCGTGCCCGGAACCAAAATATTTCCCTGGCAGGTAAAGCCATCGCCGACAAGGTGACCGGCCCAATCATGACAGGCTGCGCCGGTAAAAGCAGCCGCGTTGCCATCCCGGTCTACCATCCCCAGTTGACGCGAGTCACGCCCCTCATCAGCCTCCGTCAGCCGTTTAACCGCTTCCGCCGCCGCCACTCCCTGGGCCATCATCGCTAAACCATCCGGCCCATACGCCAGGTTGGCATACGATTGGGTGGCCACAGCCCCCGCACCAGCTCTGGCCCAGGAAACAACGGCCGCTGCCGCTAAAAACTTCGACTGCACCGCTACCCCCCATTCTTTACGTCCAGGGTCATAGGCTACAATTGAAAATGTTGCAATCGGTTGCCTCATTCTGTCTTCTCCCTTATATAACCCTCCCAGAGCAGCTAACCACTCGTACACCTCCGGGAGGATGACTTAGGCGACGTTCGTTATCCGTTGTCCGTATTCCGTAGTCCGTAATCCGTTGTCCGTTGTCCGTTGTCCGTTATCTCATGACGGAACACGGAACACGGCTAACGGAATACGGAATACAGCTTACGGAATACGGAAAGCCACTTCCGAACGCTTAACCTAGCGTTACGCCGGGGGCGCGCCTGGCGGCGGCACAGCCAGAATGGGAGCCGCTTTGCTACGCTTACGTTTTTTAGGCGCCAAAGGCAGCAGCGCCGCCGCCAACACTTGGGTTGAGTTTTCTACCAACACAAACGTTATATCCTGCCGCAATCGCTTGGGAATGTCGCGCAAATCACGCTCGTTCTTTTTGGGCAAAACAAAGGTTTTGATGCCGGCCCGGCGGGCCGCCAGCGCCTTTTCACGGATGCCGCCCACCGGCAGCACCCGCCCACGCAGCGTAATCTCGCCGGTCATACTCACATCTCGCCGTATCGGCCGGTTCGTAAAGGCCGATACCAGCGCCGTCGCCATCGTCACGCCGGCCGACGGGCCATCTTTGGGGACCGCGCCTTCCGGCACATGAATATGAATATCCAGTTTTTCAAACAATTCATTTTTTATCTTTAACGAGTCAGATTGGCTGCGAATGTAACTTAGAGCGGCTTGAGCGCTCTCTTGCATCACGTCGCCCAATTGTCCCGTCAAAGTCAAGCTGCCCTTGCCCGGCATCAAGTTAACCTCAACGAACATAATCGCGCCGCCGGCCATTGTCCAGGCAGCGCCGGTCGCCACGCCAACCTCGTCTTTCTCCTGCAGCATCTCTTGCAAAAAGCGGGGCGGCCCCAGCAAATCATCTACATGCCGGGCGGTAATACGCTTAGGAAACCGTTTGTTTTCGGCCACAGAACGGGCTACTTTGCGGCAGACGTTGGCAATTTCCCGTTCCATGTTGCGCACACCAGCTTCATAGGTGTACCGATTGATTATTGTGCGCAGGGCCTCTGTCTCAATATGTATGCCCACATCAGCTAGACCATGCTGGTTAAGCTGCTTGGGTATGAGAAAGCGACGGCCGATTTCCAGTTTTTCCTCTTCCAGATAGCCAGAAAACTCAATCACTTCCATCCGATCTTGCAGCGCCGGAGGAATCGTATCCAGCATATTGGCTGTCGTCACAAACATAACCTGAGATAAATCGAAATCTAAATCCAGGTAATGGTCGGCAAACGCATTATTCTGTTCCGGGTCCAGGACTTCTAACAGAGCAGCGGCCGGGTCGCCCCGGAAATCCTGCCCCAATTTATCGACTTCATCAAGCATAAAAAGAGGGTTGGCCGTACCCGCTCGCCGTATCGCCTGAATAATACGGCCGGGCAATGCGCCGATGTAGGTGCGACGATGGCCGCGAATCTCGGCTTCGTCGCGTACGCCGCCCAGGCTAATGCGGATGAATTCACGCCCCAGCGAGCGGGCAATGGAACGGCCGATCGAAGTCTTCCCCGTTCCCGGCGGTCCCACAAAACACAGAATCGGACTGCGCATTTTGTCCGCGGCAATTTTCTTAACCGCAATATATTCCAGAATACGGTCTTTCACCTTGTCCAGGCCAAAATGATCCCTCTCCAACACGGAGGCGGCATGAGTCACATCCAGGTTATCTTCCGATTTATCCAACCAGGGCAGATCCACAATCCAATCCAGGTAAGTGCGGATGATGCCCACTTCCGGCGACATGGGCGGCATGGCCCCCAGGCGGGCAACTTCCTTTTCCGCTTTGGCGCGCACAGCATCCGGCAAAGATTTTTTGGCGATGGCCTCACGCAGTTCATGTAATTCGCGTGTAAAAATGTCACCTTCGCCTAACTCGCCCTGGATAACCCGCATTTGCTCGCGCAAAAAATGTTCCCGCTGCGCCTGTTCCACCTCTTGCTGCACCTGGGAATGGATTTGGTCTTCCAATTCCAATACATCCAACTCTTTGGCCAGGGCAATGCTCATCTTTTGCAGCCGTATCGTCGGATCAATTGTTTCCAACATATTTTGCCGATCTTCCAAAGAGATGTTGAGCGTAGAGGCCACAAAATCGGCCAGCCAGCCTGGTTCGTCTATGTTGATGGCAAAGGTGTAAGCGTCTTCCGGCATATTGCGATTGAGATCGACAACTTTCTCAAACAATGTGGTGACGGCGCGCATGAGGGCTTCGGTGTTGCGCTGCCAATCCAGCGGCTCTTGAATGAGGCGGGCGCGCACCCGGATGTACGGTTCCCACTGAATGAATTCGACAATCTCGACGCGATGGCGGCCCTGACCCAGCACGCTGTTACTTTCATCTGGCATACGCAGCGCTTTGCCGATGGTGATTTCTGTGCCGACTGTGTAAATATCATCTACGCCAGGAACGAGAATGCTGCTGTCTTTCTGGGCGGCTACGATGAGGTTTTCGTTGTTGATGATGGCTGCCTGGATGGCGGCCAGGGAGCGTTCACGCCCGACGAATAAGGGCATGACCATTTGCGGGAAGAGAACAATGTCGCGCAGCGGCAGGAAGGGGCAGTCAATATAACCATCTTCGTCTGGCATGGCCCGTAATTCAAAGAGATCATCCTCTAAACCAGGAACTGCATCCAGAAAATCCGGGTATTGGGCAAATTGAAATTCGTCTTTGTTGTTCATAAGTTTATCGTAACGACTTAGGTATCCTCCCGAAAGTTCACGAGCGGTTAGCCGGTGTCTTCAAGCTAACCTCTGGGGGGTTAATGGGTGCCGTTTATCCTGGTATTATTGCTGCCTTCGCCAATGTTGTATCATTAGACAACAAGCGAGATTGCAGATTTTCCCACTGATTTAATAAATCGCCAACCACGAATATGGAGCCAGTGACGCAGATCAGGTCTTGAGGGCCGGCTTTATGCCAGGCAATGGCGACGGCTTCGTTGATGTTGTGGCTGGTTTCGATGGTATAGCCAGATTGGGCGGCCAGGCTGCTGATTGTTTCGGGGGCAACGGCGCGGGGATGGTCGGCAAGGGTGGCGACGGTTCCCTGGGCCAGGGGCAGCAATTCAATTAACATGTTGTGAATGTCTTTGCCGGATGACGCGCCGAAGACAAGCCAGAGGTTTTTGTACGCATAATCATGGGTGAGGGCGTGGCCCAGTTTGGCGGCGGAGTAGGCGTTATGGGCGCAGTCTACAAGGATGGTAGGGGTGTAGGCGGATTGGTGGATGATTTGGAGACGGCCGTTCCACTGCACCGTCGCCAACCCAGTCCGCACAGCAGACAAGGAAAGGGCCGGAAAATCGGGCTGCACAGCCGCCAAAGCGGCCAACGCCACGGCCGCGTTTTCCAACTGGTACTCGCCTGATAAAGCGAGAGCGAAGGTAGAAGGCTGGGGGATGAAGGCCGAGGGTGATTTCGTGATAACCAACTCCTGATTTCTACCTTCAAACTGCCAATTTTGCCCCACCACACTGATGGCAGATTCTTTTTCGACGGCGATTTCCAGCAGACACTTCATCGCCTCCGGTTTTTGCGGTGCGGTGATAACAGGTACGCCGGGCTTGATGATGCCGCCCTTTTTTTGGGCGATTTCAGTCAGGGTGCTGCCCAGGTATTCGGTATGATCGAGGCTAAGGCTGGTGATGACGGAAATGAGGGGCGTGATGACATTGGTGGAGTCGCGCAAGCCGCCCAGCCCGACTTCGACGACGGCTATGTCTACCTTATGCCGGGTGAAGTAGAGGAAGGCGATAGCGTTGACGATTTCAAACCAGGTGACGCCTTCGATGACGGCAACGGCCGTTTTCATTTCATCCATCATGGCCACAAAATCATCTTCAGAAATACGGCCGTCGGTGTCTTCCGGGGTGAGAATGCGGATGCGTTCTCGAAACTCCTGGACATGGGGCGAAGTGTATAACCCTACCCGATACCCGGCAGCCTGCAAACTGGCCGCGCACATCGCCGCTACAGACCCCTTTCCCTTTGTCCCGGCGATGTGAATGGAGGGGAATTGTTGGTGCGGGTTCCCCAGGAAGGACATGAGGCGAAACGGCCGTGTCACATCCAACTTGTTCGCCATATATCGATCATGCGGTCGCATTTCAAAATTAATCAAGCCATACAACTTATTGAGCGCCTGCACATAGGCCTCATTTTCCGATAATTTCATGCCATTACTCATAAGCAGAATTGTAACCAATAACCGACAGGCGGGAAAGGACAAGAAAATCGTTGACAGGCCAGAAACGAGCCGTTACACTCGCCGTCATACTATCGTAAGGCGACGTTCGTAATTAACTTGGCGCTTTGGTCATCCGTAAACCGTATTCCGTATTCCGTATTCCGTATTCCGTTATTCGTTATTCGTTATTCGTTATTCGTTATTCGTATCGTGACGGAACACGGAATACGGTTTACGGAACACGGTTTACGGAATACGGTTTACGGAATACGGTTTACGAAAACCGGGAAGTTATTTCCGAACACTCCCGGAGGTTTATTTACATTGGAGTTATCCATGAGCGTTGTTATCCTCATCCATACCAATTTATCCAATACAATTTGGCTGTTTTTCTTGGCGCTAGGTTTATGGGGCATCTGGCGAGCCGCACGCGGGCAGGGCGTTGACGGCAGTTATTTAGGGGCGCTGGTTATTGGCGAGATTTTATACATTGTACAAGGCGTTTTAGGCGGCATTCTCTGGCTCAACGGGCTGCTGCCTAATGTGGGACGGCCCACGATGCACATCTTGTATGGCTCGTTTGCGCTGGTGTTTATGCCATTTGTCTATTTTGTCTGGTTAAAAGGGGATGATTCGCGCCAGGCTCAGTGGGTGTTGAGTTTTACAACATTGTTTTTGTTTGGCATTGCTTTGCGGGCAGTAGGAACGGCCGTGTGACACGCTGCTAATTCCATTTATCATCCTGTAACAACATCAAATGCCGCTCGAACAGCGATCTCGTCCATATCGAAATGGCGGGACACGGCCGTTACCACATCCCCCTTTACCATCACATCAAATTGCACCCCATCCTGAAGCCGGCTGCGCCGCCAGGGAAGATCGGCGCTGTTAAAGCGCCAGGGTTGATTGTTTACAATCTTGTTAATCACAATCAGATCCAGAAACAAGCCATTTTCGCCATAATCTTTTGTCGTCGCCGCCCGATAATCGGAATTGGCGATAGGGCGGTCAATCAGCGTAAACGCATTGGTGTTGGGGTGCGGCCGCTGCTCCACCTGATAAACATGCTCGCCATCAGGCCAGATGGTGTAATTCATAAAAGCCGTCGCCCGGTGCATCACGCCGCGCGAACTGACAGGGAGCGGCGCGTACAGGGGATAACCGGCGTCAACCAGCCACTTTTCGCCCTCAACAAACAGGATGATGGCCGAATGGCAGCCAATAGAGTCGCCCATGTTGTTGATGGTAAGGTAGCCTTCGTAGCCCAGGGCGCGCAGCAGGCTGAAGAAGGCGTAGTTGCTCTCAAAACAAGTGCCGCCGCCGCCCCGCTCCAGGTTATCCGTCCAAAATTCATCAGGCCAACGGGGGCAAACGGCCGTTTCCTTCACCCTTTCCCGCTTCACAATCCGAAACACCGTCTCCCAGGGAACCGTGCGGATATATGCATTAACCAGCGCATCCAGTAACGATAAAGTGGGAGGAGCGGCAGCTAAACCCAGGCGGGCCAAAACCATCCTAGTTAAAGGGGGAGACAACGGCGGCGTGAGCATTGCGTTATAGTAACATAAATTTCACAGCCCTGAACTTGGAGATTAGGTTAATTGAGATAAAATCGCCTCTGTTTATTTCCTCTGGAAAATTCTCCATGACGTCAGGAGACGATACATGAATCAAGAACCAACCTGGATAGGACGCACAATTGGGGGGCGCTATCAGATTGAATCCTTATTAGGACAGGGCGGCATGTCGGCCGTGTACAAAGCCGTTGATCCCAATCTGCGGCGGGCGGTGGCCGTCAAAATCATCCATCCCCACCTGTCCGGAGACCGGGACTTTGTGCGCCGTTTTGAGGAAGAGGCAGCGGCCGTCGCCCAACTGCGCCATCCCAACATCATCCAGGTTCACGATTTCAACCACGAATGCCACACCTATTACATCGTCTTTGAATATATCCCCGGCGAATCCTTGCAAGCGTGGCTCAAGCGGTTGAATGAAGCCAACCGCCAGATGGACTTTGAGGAAGCAACCAGAATCGCTGCCAGCGTGGGCGACGCCCTGGGATTTGCCCATGAACAAGGGCTTATCCACCGGGATATTAAACCGGCTAATATCATGATCAATGTGCGCGGGCAGCCAATTTTGATGGATTTTGGCATTGCCAAAATTATGGGCGGCACGCAGCACACGGCAACCGGCGCCGTTTTAGGCACGGCCCGCTACATGTCACCGGAACAAATTCGCGGCCAGCAGATTGACGCCCGTACGGATATTTATTCATTAGGCGTCACGCTGTTTGAGATGGTCAGCGGCCGTCCGCCATTTGCGGCTGATTCGGCGATGACGATGATGATGATGCATGTGCAAGACCCGGTGCCGGACTTGACTCAACTGCGCCCGAATGTGCCGCCGCAGCTAAAAATGGCCATTAACACCGCGCTGGAGAAGGAGCCGGAGAACCGGTTCCGAACGGCTGCCAAGTTCGTGGCGGCGCTGAACCGGACGAGTCTGGATGCGCCCGCTGCCATCCCGCCGTCGGCAGAACTGCCGGAAAGTGAAGCGCCGGAAACGGTCGTTGCCCCCACCCTCGCCGCGCCAACGGACAAGCCCTGGCGCAAATGGCTGCTCACCGGCGGCGGGTTGGCAGCCGTCATCGCCCTGATATTTTTTACCATTTTCCAACTGACAAACTCAAACGATGGCGCTACCCCGAAAGTGATGATGACTCAGGCAGGTATGGGGCCGGTTACGCAAGAAATGGAAGAATCGGCAACAGAAGCGGTGGAAACGGCCGTTCCCCCACCCACACCGACTGAAATAGCTGCACTGGCAGAAGCGGCCGTTACAACGGCCGCGCCGGCGATCAACACCCCCTTGCCTACGGCAACGCCCCTGCCCTCAGTGCGAATCAACGCCATTACGATTGAAAACGGTTTTTACATGGTTGATTTTGTAACAATTGGGTACAGGCCAAATATCGAAGGCCAACACATGCACTTTTATTACAATACCGTCGCCCCGGAAAACGCCGGGCGGCCCGGAACCGGCCCGTACACAATGTTTGCCAATACGTCACCCTTCTTTGATTTTTCCGTTGCAGAACGACCTGAAGGGGCGACACAATTATGCGTCGTTGTTGCCAACGGGGATCACACTATCCAGTTTGAAAGCGGCAACTGTATGGATTTGCCCGAACCGCCCACGCCAACGCCCCTACCCGCACCAGCGGCTACATCAGCGCCCAGGGTACAAATTAGCAGTGTGACGGAGGAAAACGGCCGTTACATCATCAACTTCCAAACGTTCGGCTACACACCCATCCTGCCAGGGATGCACGTCCACTTTTTCTTCAACACCGTCGCACTGGAAAACGCCGGCTCCCCCGGCAGCGGCCCTTGGAAATTATACAGCGGCCCCAGCCCTTTCACCGAATATTTAGTGAGCGACCAACCAGACAGGGCCACACAAATGTGTTCCCTGGTCGCCAATTCCGACCATTCTGTGCAGCCGGGAACCGGGAACTGTGTCAATCTGCCATAGAGAAAGAAATGACACAGAAGTGCGCGGAGGAGGCACAGAGTTTTACAGTTGTCATTTCACGAGGACAGACGCACGATGCCGATAAATTACCGGGCTTTGCGGCTGTGCGCCAGGGGTGGATGGTGGGATTGGCATGGCAACGGTATCCCGTTGCGTGATGAAATTGAACTAGAGACAATGTTAGATTAATCGGCAACGGCCGTTACCGGATGGGCCAGAGAACGGCCATTTTCCACTTGCAGTAACGACGGTATCAAATATCCTACCCCGCCCATAATCAGCGTCACAAATCCGCCCACGATAAACCAAGCCTGTACCCCCAGCGCGTCGGCCACCGGCCCGGCAATCACCAACCCCAGCGGCGCCATTCCTGAAGCCAGACTGGTTAAAAGCGTAAACACCCGCCCTTGCATTTCCGGCTCAATACACGCCTGGAAAATAGCTATGATGGGGCCATTGGCTAACGAAATCGTGCCGCCGACAACGACCGCGCCCACAACCGCCAGGAAGAGAGCATTGGCCGGGGCAAACCCAATGAGCAGTGTGCCGGCGCCAATCCCGATGAGACCGGCAAGCGAGGTGAGAATCCGCCGCTTGAAGCCGCCCCAGGCTCCCAGCAGCAAACCGCCAGCTACAATGCCCACGCCGGCGGCCGCCTCCAAAAAGCCAAGCTGCATGGCGCTGCCGCCAAAATGGTCTGTCACTAACAGCGGAATGAGGGAGAAGGTGGGCGTCAGCACCAGGTTGATGATCATGCTCATGAGCATCAATATCAAAATGGCCGGCCAGCCGCGCACATAGCGCAACCCGGCTTCCATATCGGCCCAAAAGGAAGTGCGTTCCGATGGCGACTCAGCCGTCTGCTTCTCCGGTTGGGGGACAAAAATGAAAATTAGGGGAACGATAGCGAAAACGGCCGTGCCCACATCAATCATCAAAATCCCCTGAATTGGCAGAACACCCAGCAGCAGCGCCCCTAACGGCGCCGCCGCGATATTCATTCCCCCGTTCAACGCCTGGTTTAACCCCTGAATGCGCGTCAACTGCGCCTCCGGAACCATCAACGACGTAGATGACTGCATTGCCGGGAAATGGAAGCCGCCGCCTAAAGCCCGGATAAACAAAATCACAAACACATGCCAGACCTGGATGACATCCGCCCAAAAAAGATAGGCTAGCGCCAGCGTCGCCAGGGCCACAACAGCGTCGGCGGCCATCATCGTCAGGCGGCGATTCCAACGATCAACCAGCACGCCCACAAATGGCCCCAGCGCCACCTGCGGCAGCATACCTGCCAGCGTGGCCATCGCCAGCGCTGTCGCCGAACCAGTCGTCTGCGTCAACCACCAGATGAGGGCGAACTGTACCAATTGGCTGCCCAGTAAAGAGACTGCCTGCCCGCCCCACAGCACAAAGAATGGTTTCATGGATGGGGGCTGTTTTGGTTCCGAGTCGTTCATGAGCGCTCCGATAGTTTTAGGGTTGGCGGAAACGGCCGTTTCCGTGAAATGTGTATTTGCACAGTCAAAATAATAAACATGAATATAAATATTGTCAAGATACTTATAAACATTATTGATACTCTAGTAAATAATCTGGATATGAGGATGAAATTCTGGTAACCGTCCGGTAAGCGTTCACTCCCCCCTGGAGACTTTTGAAGTTTTGCAGCAAAACTTCAAAAGTCTGTTGGCGACTGAACGGTTACACCGTCCGCTCCCTTCGACAAACCTTCCCGTAGGCTCACGAATTAGGCAGGATTCAGCTCATCTCAGCCTCCGGAAGAGTAACCGATTACTCTGATAAATAAGGGGAAACCCGTTTCTCCCTACCTATTCAATCGTGATACAATTGTAGATGCATAGAGAAGAAGGAGATGGCTATTTATACCAAGTCGAAATCGCGTATTTTATTCAATTCCCGATCCTGTAGGAAGCGTTTGCAAATAACTTCCCAGTTTTCGTAAACCGTATTCCGTGTTCCGTAAACCGTATTCCGACACGGATAACGGAATACGGATAACCAAAGCGCTAAGTTAATTCCGAACGTTGCCTTAGCTCGACTTTGTACAAAATTCGAAATCAGAAATATTTCCAGATAATTTTGTAACCAGAGTGAGAATCTGATTTTAGTCAATGCAACTTTACTCGAGTACGAATATTTGAACATCGCATAAAAAGAGTGACATGCAA
>JAJRYT010000209.1 GCA_024275635.1 Chloroflexota bacterium
AACTGTAAGCCGGTCATTTTTGTCGTTGCCGGGCAGGTCTGATGGCAAACGCTCTCACCTGGCTGGCTTGTTGTGTTGTCTCTGTTCGTTTGTTAATGTGCGATGGGCTTTTTTGCCCGTTTGATCGCAAAACTCAAGTTAGTTAGCCGCAGGAGCTGCAGCTTGCGCCGCTGGCTGCGCCGGCGCTGTCTGCAGTTTTGAAAGAAGAACCACAGCCGCAAGAAGAAACCGCGTTAGGGTTATCAATCTTAAAGCCGCCGCCCATGATGCTGTCTTCATAGCCAATCGTCGCGCCGGTCAGATACATCATGCTGGTGGGATCAACAAAAACCTTCACGCCATCCTGCTCGATCACATGATCATAAGGACGCGCCTCCGCTTCCAGGGCCATGCCGTATTGCATACCGGAACAACCGCCCCCGGCCACAAAAACGCGCAGACCATAATCGGGAACATCTTTCTCGGCCAGCAATTTACGAACGGTTTGCAAAGCCGCTTCAGTTACAAAAATGGTTGAGGTTTGTTCTAATACATCCGTCATTTTGAGTTTCCTTTAACTGTCATGCCAGTTTGTAAATGATTTCACACGAATTCTAGCAACAAAGCGGACTGATGTCAATTTCTATCAATATATTCTTAATAATAGGGTAGTTCTTGACAAATTCGCGCCAATTTCAATATAATTCTCTCCGCTATTTGAATAATTTCAAATGGTAAAACTTTATTCAACATTAAGGAGTTTTTCAAATGGACAAGGGATACTCCATTCAAGAAGCGTTCATTATTCAGAATTTGGACGCGCTTAAAGTGATTGCCGATCCCACGCGCTTACAAATTGTGCGCAACCTGGACAAGCCGCGGACGGTGAAGGAGCTGGCCGGCCGCCTGGAAATACCGGCGACGAAACTTTATTACCACGTCAACCAATTGGAAAAGCATCACATCATTCAAGTGGTGGACAGGCGCATCGTTTCCGGAATTATTGAGAAGCATTATCAGGTAACGGCCCGCCGCTACCATGTCAGCGAGTCGCTGCTGCAAGGGTCAGATGCTTCCGACGAACAA
Source organism: Chloroflexota bacterium (assembly GCA_024275635.1). Classification (GTDB taxonomy): domain Bacteria; phylum Chloroflexota; class Anaerolineae; order Promineifilales; family Promineifilaceae; genus JACKCC01. The sequence goes on from JAJRYT010000209.1 coordinate 1,066, forward strand.
GTAGAGGCGTTGTTGTCGGCCATTTTTGACACGGCCAAAGAAGAAGTGAAGCAAAGTGTTTTGGCGGGCCTGCTGCAATTGCCCAAACCGGAAAAGGAGCCGGGTCGTGATGGCCTTATCTGGCGGGCCAGTATGCGCTTGATGCCGGAGAAATTTGCCGAACTGAACGGCCGTCTCCAATCTGTTCTGGATGAATTCGAGGCCGCTGCTCACGCCGCAGACAAAGCCGGCGATACCCAGGATTACGGCTTGATGGCCGCCTCTTATCCCATCCTTAACCCGCAGGGGCGCTCCGATGAATGAACAAGCCCCCACCCCAACCATAACCGCGCGTGATTTGCTGCCAATCCATAATTTTGATGTTCCCCGCGTTATTCATCATTGGCGTGACCGTGACGCCTATTAATGCCTCCATTACCGCCATCATGCAAAGCAGCGTGGACAATGCCCTGTTGGGCCGCGTCTCCAGCGCCCTGGGCGCATCCATCCAGACCAGCAACCTGCTTTCCATGTTCCTGGCCGGGGCCATCGCTGCGGCCGTCGGGACACGCCATGTTTTCATCATCAGCGGCATCATCGTCGTTTTGGCTGGCATTGCCGCCGCCCAAATTTTTCGCGGCTACACGCCTGACTAAGCGGCAGTCACCACCAATCATTCTCTGGCCGCGGGAAGTGAAAATAGTCATTCAGGACATCCGATTCCTTTGATAAATCGGATGTCTTGATGATTGTCACCCAGTGAGCGGCATGATAAAATCCAATCCAATTCTACAAGGCGCAAACAGCGCCTTTATTTTTAAGGATGGATTGCAATGCTAAAGACACACAGTTGTGGTGAATTACGCCAGGAACATGGTGGACAAACAGTAACATTAGCCGGTTGGGTGAACCGCCGCCGCGACATGGGCGGGGTGCTCTTTTTTGATTTGCGCGACCGGAATGGCAAAACCCAGGTTGTGGTCAATAGCGGCCGTTCCCAGGCGGCATTCGATGTGGTCAGTGAAGTGCATCGTGAATATGTGCTGCAAGTAACCGGCGAAGTGAGCCAACGGCCGGAAGGGCAGGAAAATCCCGACCTGGCAACGGGCGCGATTGAACTGCTGGCCGACGAAGTCGTCATCCTCAACCCGGCCAAGACACCCCCCTTTCTCATTGACCGGGATGAGGTGGTGGACGAAAGCCTGCGCTTGAAGTACCGCTACCTGGATTTGCGGCGCACGCGGTTGCAGCGCAACCTGACGATCCGCCACAAAGCGGTTAAATTCATCCGCGACTTTTTGGACGAACGCGACTTTTTAGAGATCGAGACGCCCATTTTGTTCAAAAGTACACCAGAAGGGGCGCGCGATTACCTGGTTCCCAGCCGTGTCCACCCCGGCAAATTCTACGCCCTGCCGCAAAGCCCGCAGCAGTTGAAGCAGCTGCTCATGGTCGCCGGTTACGAACGTTATTTTCAGATCGCCCGATGCTTCCGCGATGAGGATTTGCGTGCCGACCGCCAGCCAGAATTCACGCAGTTGGACATGGAAATGAGCTTTGTGGAGCGGGATGACGTGCTGGATTTGATTGAAGAGTTGATGATCGGCATGGTGAAGACGGCCAGTATCGTGCCGTTGGCCTACGAGAAATTCCCACGCTTGAGTTATGCTGAAGCCGTTGCCCGCTATGGCACAGATCGGCCAGACGTGCGTTTTGGGCTGGAGTTGGTGGAAATTTCCGATCTGGTAGCAGACAGCGCGTTCCGCGTATTTGCCGCCAATGTGGCCGCGGGCAACCCGGTGAAAGCGATTTGTGTGCCCGGCTGCGGCGGCTACAGTCGTAAGCAATTGAGCGATTTGGAAAGCCTGGCCAAAGAGGCTGGGGCAAAGGGACTGGCCTGGCTGGCTATCCACCCAGAGACGGAAGAAATTCGCGGCCCTATCGTTAAATTCTTCTCGGTGAAGCAGTTGATTGGAATTACGGAACGAATGGAAGCAAAGCCAGGCGATCTGATTTTGATTTCCAGCGATACGGAGCTGGTCGTCCGCGAGGTGCTGCATACGCTGCGAATGGAAATGGCGAAGCGGCTGGGCTTGCCCAAGGAGAATAAGCTGGCGTTTATGTGGGTGATTGATTTCCCTCTGTTTGAGGAAACGTTGGAGGAGGGGCATTACGCGCCCAGCCACCACATGTTTACCGCGCCAAAGCGGGAACACATTCCGCTGTTGGACACAGACCCGCACGCGGTGTTGAGTGAGCAGTATGACTTGGTGTGCAATGGGTTTGAGGTGGCCGGAGGCAGTATTCGGATTTGGGAACGGCCGTTACAGCGCAAAATCATGGAACTCATCGGCTTTTCAATGGAAGAAGCGATGGCACAGTTCGGCCACCTGTTGGAAGCGTTTGAGTATGGCGCGCCGCCACACGGCGGTATCGCCCCCGGCATTGACCGGCTGGTGGCGTTGATGGCCGGCGAGCCGAACATCCGTGAGGTAATGGCTTTCCCCAAGACAGCCCAGGCCACTGATTTGATGTCGGATTCGCCTTCAGAAGTGGCGCAGAAGCAGTTGGATGAGCTGCACATCGCGGTGGTGGGAACTCCGCAAGTGGAAAGTGGCTAAAGTGGGAAGTGGCTAAAAAACGCAATGATTGATTTTGCGTAATGTTGCATAGTTTGTTTGGACGTTTATAACAATGGCCCCGGCGGTGTATGCTGTTGGGGTCTTATTGTATCGAGGAACAACGATGGATTGGCAGAAACTTGTGCAAACCGTATTGGAGTTGTCGGGGATAATTGAAAGGCCGGATACGGCCGTTCGCCGCCGCTTGGCCGCGATTAATCAGACCAAACCACACGGTTCAGTAACTGTTGTTTTGACGGATGTGGGACCAAAGAAAATTAGCGCGGTAACGGCCGTGCGCAAAGTAACCGGGCTGAACCTTGAAGACGTGCTGACATTGGTAGAAACTATGCTGCCCATACCGATCTTAACCCATGTTGACCGGGATACGGCCGAAATCGCCCGCAAATTAATCGAAGCCATGGGCGCATCAGTCAGACTGGTAGAGACAGCAAGCGCCAAACCAGTTCCGGCCAATCGCCAGCAAAAACGAGACCCAGATCAAAAGAGTAAAACAATCAATGCCACCCCCATACCGCTGCCTGAACCAGTCCAAGCCGAAGGCGATTATGTGGTTATCCTGCAAAATGCAGGACTGTTGCCAGAACGGATCGCCCAAATCACGCGCGGTTTAACGGGGTGGGGCCAGGAGGAAACAGAAACGGCCGTTACCGACCTGCCTCAACCTATCATGCTGGGCGTTAGCGAAACGACCGCCCACAAAGCGCAGCGCGAACTGCAAATGTTGGGCGCAGTGGTAGATGTGCTGCTGTGGGAAGATTATGACGATGGGTAAGAAACGGCCCGCCAACAAATTCCAGGCCTCTTTTTAGTTTGTGCCTCCCTCTATATCTTTTCATTATTCCCCTGCAATCGCATTTAACGCTTCGCGGCACTCACATGCTTCTTTAGTTACGCCCCCGCGAACAAGCAAGCCATCATATTCGCGCCCCAAGCCTTGTGAAACCCAACCGCTCATTGCAAAAGGTATGATTCCATCGGCGGCGACCCAACGGCCGTTAAACGTCCGCGCTGTATGCAGATGAAGCGCATTAGAGAATCCCCCCTCACACGACGGATGACCCAACCGGTCGCCCGTCTGCACCCATGTGTTCGCCGGGACCCGGTCACGTGTTGCCAGATGCATATACAAAATAGCCCAGCCCGTCCCCGCGTAGCCGTCGCCATCCAGATCAACCACCACTGCGCCAAAACCGCTGCGCGTTACCAGGCCGTCACTCATCGCCGTGACCCAGGCGTCGGATGGAACACAACCCAACTGTTCATCATCCGGCGCAAAATCCAACGCCGCCCAGGCAACGCCGCTGTTCCAGCCGCCATGCGGCCCGCCGGTGAATGACCAGGTATCGCCATCGGCCCAGGGAAGACGCAATGGCGGTTGTGATAATTCTGGCGGCCAGAGTGGGTCAACAGTGTAGGCAAATGGGTTGCCAAACAGCCGGTTAAACGCAGCAAATAAACCCTCTGGCCCCACGTCTTGCTGCCAGCTTTCGTGGGTTGCGCCATCATGGGCTGCCAGCATCGCCTGCACGCCAGCTGTGCCGTCGTTGATCGTGGGATCAAAGGCCAGCCGAGTCCCGTCGTTGACGAGGAAACTGGCAGTGTTGGCTTCAGAACGGCCGTAATACCCCCAACTTAATTCATTCGCCGCCCAACTCAACTGTTTGTACAACCCGGCGCTGTTCTCCTGCACATGGCCCAGCGGGTAGCCGTCATCCACCACATTAGCCGTGGGCTGCGTTACCCAGCCCGTGCGATACTCCAAAACCGCCAGCAGCAAACGCGGGTTTACGCTGTAGCGGTCAGCCAGAAGCTGCACAATGGCCGGCCCGCTCAAAAGCTGCCCCTCCACCTCCTCATGGTAAGACAGCAAATAGCTGTTAAACCGCGCCACAAACGCCGCCACATCAAACCCGCGCATCGCCGGACCGTAAACCAGTTCGCTGTCTGGGATAATTTTGAAGCTAGAACCCGTTAACTCCCCCTGGCGCGGAATTTGGAGAACCTGCCCTACGTACAACATATCACTTTGCCCCAACTGGTTCGCCGTTTGCAGTTCCTCAATGCTGCTGCCATACAATTGAGCAATGTAACCCAGTGTCTCCCCGGCGCGGACCGTGTGATCAACAAAAGGCTGGCTGTTCTCGCCATCCCCCTGGTGTGGGGGGTCAGGTGTGGGCGTGCCCATGTAAACCGGCAGCTCGGCCGTATTTGACCGCGCCGAAATCGGGGTGGGCGGCGCAGGGCGGTCGCCGCTAAAAGGAGTCACCAGCGGCGTAGGCGGCAGGGTAAACGCGCCCGGTGAGGCGACGATAGTAACCTCTGGGTCGGGCCGTTCACAGCTGGTCAGGCTGAAGCTGAAAATGATAAGTAAAATCTGGGGAAATAATGATGTAAATCGGGCGATTGGCTGCTTTTTCATCGCCCGCATTTTATCCCATCACAGGCGGGGCGCAATTCAGTCTGAGCAGAGCGGAAATCTGACACGAATCACACGAATTAAAACAGGCTTATTCGCGCGATTCGTGTCATTCGCGTCAGAAATTCCATCTATCTACGAGGCTGTATCTCTTTCTGCACCACGTAGAAGTTTTTAGGCTGATTGAACAAACCGTAAAATACGCCGACCGCTTCCATGATGGAAAAGATGGGGAGGAGGAGTATTTGAGCGGCCAGCAGCAAGGCAAACCGCCGCTTGCCGTCGCGCCAGTCAAATGTGCGTAAAAAGCCGATGAGGTAAAGCGTAACATAGTAGAAAAAAGAAACGCCGCCGCTCACGGCCAGCCATACCGGCGTACCCGTTGGATACAATAGATTGATGTAAACCATAACGATACACAGCCAGCTTATGGACCATAAAACCATGAAGGTACTCAAAACTAATCTTTCCCGCTTGGGAATGTTGGGCGCGCGCACACATAACCACAAGCCACCAAACCAGCGCTGCCGCTGGCGCACAAAATCCCACATGGAGAAGGGAGATTTCTCATACATGAAGGTGTGGATGAAGCTGAATTCGATCTCCATACTTTGCGCGACCAGGGCAAAATAGGCGTCTTCGGTGATGCTGGCTTCGGGGCCGTGATCCAACCCCACCGCTTTTTCGACGCGGTTTTGGATGACGATGAAGGAGCCGTGCATTCCAAAGTAGGCTTTGCCGTTCTCGAATTGGAGGCGGAAACGGCCGTAATCATCCCCCACTCGAATCGAATCCGCCAACGTCGTTAGCCAGTTCACGATGCGCCCTTTACCGTACAAAATCACCCCCTGGCCTACGCGGGCATATTGCCGCTTTCCGGCAGCCACGGCGCGCTGTTCCTCCGCTGCGAAATGGTAAATACCCCGCACCGTATCCTCGTCAAAGCGCGTTTCTTCATCCAGATGAATGATCCAATCCTCATCTTGAGCCGCTGAGGCGGCCAGTGCATAATGCAACGACCGCGCCTTAAACCGGGTTCCCTGCGCTGTTTCATAGGCGTGAGGAACCACAATCATCTTCACACGCGGATCATCCATAGGCAATACAAATTCATTATCCGTCACCACTTCCACAACCCATTGGTTGGGTAAAATACGCTGCAGAAGTTGGCGGGCGCGAGCCACATTATCAGCCACCAGACGCGGGTTTTTGCCGCGAGTCACATAGCGGAAGTAGAAAGTTCTATCGAAGCGATATTTGGACCAAAACGGAATGGCGCGAAAATGGGGGCGCAGGGTGATCGGGTAACGGACAAAGGAGTAAAAGTTTAGGATGGCATAAGGCAGCGGCACCAGCCAGAGCAGTTTTAGCTCGTTCATCACCTGTTCAATTTGCGCCAGCCGGTTACTGGCGAAGAACTTTTCGGAAAAATAGTACCCATAAGCGATGCCGCCCACCGTCATGAGTACCAATAACAGGTAGTAGCCAATTGTCAAAACAATATGACGATTGACATAAATTAGATCCAACAGGTAAGCAGTGATTGTTTTTCTGCGGTCTCTTGTTTCAAACATACAACTTCTCAGCCATTGTCATGTGGCAAGCAGTAACGACTCGTTAATCGGCCAAGATAACAAGGATTTGAAAGCCAGGTTTGCTTACTTCTACCCGGGGAACCGTGAGCGATGATGGGCTATGTCACGGGTGAAAACGGACGTCAGGCTGTAAGTGGCAGGGCCATTCTCTGGGAAGATTAGCCATGTGTAATAAATGACGCCACGCACAAACGGCCGTTAAATTGTTATTTGTGATAAGTGTATCCAGCCAGTGTTAAAATTACCGTTACACTTTTCTGATGGAACCGTCTTCACACCCCCTTCACAACTTCCGCACATCCCCTTCATAAAGTTTGAGCATACTGGAGAATGCAAGCCTGGAACAATCCTCCCAGAGGTTGATAACCTCCGGGAGGGTGATGATTTACGATGGAGTAAACACCATGACGAACTGGAAAAAGCGATTATTCTATAGTCCCGCTGATGATCGCAGCCGGATGCGGGCCGTTGCCAACAACCTGATTTTGCATCTGCATCCCACCAAAGTTCCTGCGCCGGCCTTGAAATGGACATACACCTGGGGGCTGGGCGGCATTTCGGCCCTGTTGGCGCTCTTGCAAATACTCACCGGCGTCCTACTCATGTTCCGCTACGACGCCAGCGTGGAACGCGCCTACACCAGCATCCAAACGATAGAAACGCAGGTTTTATTTGGCTCTCTCGTGCGGGGATTGCACCATTGGTCGGCCAATTTGCTGATTGTGACCGCTTTTTTGCACCTGATTCGCGTCTTTCTCACTGGCGGGTTCAAAAAGGGACGGGCAACAAACTGGCTGATTGGCATTGGCTTGCTGCTGTTGGTGATGACGTTTAACTTCACCGGCTATTTGCTCCCCTGGGACCAACTGGCGTTTTGGGCTATTACCGTGGGGACAAGTTTATTGAGTTATTTACCAGCGGCGGGAACGGCCGTTGCCAATTTCCTGCTCGCCGGGCCAGAGGTCGGACAGGGGGCGCTGCGCAACTTTTACGCCATCCACGTCGCCGTCTTGCCCGCGCTGCTGATCATCATGATGTCCTACCACTTCTGGAAAGTACGCAAAGATGGCGGTATCTCCCAGCCCAATCCCCCGGCACGCAGCCGGGTCACGCGGCTGACGACTATCCCTCACCTGGTGCAAATCGAATTTACGGCCGCCGTTGTTCTGCTCACGAGTCTTGTTGTGTGGGCGATGCTGGTTCCGGCCCCGCTGGAGGCCTTAGCGAACCCCAACCATCCCCCCAACCCGGCCAAAGCCGCCTGGTACTTTATGGGCTTGCAAGAACTGCTGCTGCACATGCACCCGCTGGCGGCCATGATGCTGCCCGGCGCGGCGCTGACCGCCATCGCCGCCATTCCGCTTTGGGATAAACGGGAAGAAGATATTGGCGTTTATTTTCGCTCGCAGAAGGGGGGGATAACGGCCGTTACCGCCGCCATCCTCGCCATTGCCCTCATCCCCATCCTGGTCATCGTAGACGAACTATGGCTGGATTTACCCGCCCTCATGCCCGCGCTGCCCATCCTCATCGCCAACGGGCTGATTCCTCTGCTCTTGAGCCTGGGTGGATTGGCCGCCATCTACTTCCTGTTCCGCGTCATCGGGCGCGCCAACCGGGGCGAAGCGACCGTTGGCTTATTCACTTTCCTCATCGTCAGTCTCATCATGTTAACCAACGTCGGCGTCTTTTTTCGCGGCGCAAACATGGCGTTGGTCATGCCATTTTGAGGGATGAGAGAGCGAGAGACTACGAGACTACCTGACTATTCGACTAAAAACTGGAAACCAAACATGTCGCAACAAAACAATACTTTACCCATGAACCGGCGCGATTTTTTGAAAATGGGCGCCACCGCGTTGAGCCTGCTGGCCGCTTTGGAAGTTGGCGGCGCCAGCCTGATGTTTATGCAGCCACGCCGCCTGGATGGGGTGTTTGGCGGCGTGGTCACGGCCGGCCCGGCCGACAGTTTTCCGCCCGGCAGTGTGACTCATTTCCCGGACGGCCGTTTCTACCTCATTCGCGCCGCCGACGGCGGATTTCTGGCCGTCTACCAGCGCTGCACCCACCTGGGCTGCACTGTCAACTGGGAAGCCGACCAAAACCGCTTCTTTTGTCCCTGCCACGCTTCCGCCTTCGACATGCTCGGCAGCGTCGCCAACCCGCCCGCGCCGCGCGCCCTCGACCTGTTCCCCGTGTCCATCACCGATGGCAGTGTGGTTGTCAATACGGCCGATATTCAAACCCGCGATGAATTTACACCGGCGCAACTGGCTTATGCATAGATGTTATTTCCCCGGAAACCGGCGTTTCCGGGGAAATAATCGGAGAACCACAATGAACAAATACACCTTTACTACCGTTCTAACCCTACTTCTGCTCGTCCTCATCCTGCCCGTTTATGCCTACCTGGAACCCTTCCGCATGGCCCAAGACCAGGCCGACTTGCGCCAGGAGTTTGTAGCGGATGCGGCCGTTATCTACGTGCAAAACTGTGCCGTTTGTCATGGCGCATCCGGCGCGGGCATCGGCGCGACCCCCACCCTTAACAACCCCGGCCTGCGCGAAGCGGATTATGATTTCCTCTACAAGACCATCGCCCGCGGCCGCTACGATACCATCATGACCGGCTGGCACACGGAGGAAGGCGGTATTCTCAATGATTATCAGATTGATGAACTCATCGCTTTGATTCGGTACGTGGATTGGGATTTAGTGGGCGAATTGGCCGCCGTCCAGGGTCTAATCCCGCCCACTTTACCTGTGCCGGCAGTAGATGTGACATTGTTGGCGGACGTGACCGCGCTTGACCCGCAGGGAGCGGTATGGGCAGCGGGGATGCAGCTTTTTGCCAACAATTGCGCCATCTGTCATGGCGTTAATGGAGAAGGGTCTGACCTGGGTGCGCCGCTGAATACGCCAGAGGTACGGGCAAAGGAAACGGCCGTACTTGTCAACACCATCACCAACGGCGTCCCCGGCAGCGCTATGGTCGCCTGGGATAATGCCTTGCAGCCGGACAAGATTGAGGCCATCGCTGCCTTCCTGCACAATTGGGACGCCATCGCCGCACAAGGCCTGGCGCTAATGCCGCCGGAGCCCGTGCAGATTGATTTGGACAACCCGCAAGACGTGTTGGCACTGGGTGAACGCATCTTTACCGCCACCTGCACCGCCTGTCACGGCGATAACGGCAGCGGCGGGATTGGCCCGGCGTTGAACAGCCAGCAAGCGCTGACCAGCCGCAGCGATGCCCAAATTTTGAACACCATCATCAACGGCGGCCATCGCCCCAACTCGCCTATGCCTGCTTTTGGCGACCGCTTTACCAGCGTTGAACTACAGGCGTTGGTGGCCTACATCCGCGCCTGGGAACCTACAGCGCCTATCGTTGAAAATCCGCGCGGGACAGCCCAGGGGGGCGGCCCGCCCTGGCTGCGCGCCACATCGGACGGGGCGCCGGCTCAAAATCAGTAATCACACGGGCCGCAATCCCCAAATTCCTTAATTACGGCTACAATTGGGGTTATGCAAGCGAATTACAAACAACGATTACGATTGACTTTCAGCAAAACGGGGGCGACGCGCTATATCGGCCATTTGGATCTGGCGCGGGCGTTGGAACGGGCGTTGAATCGCGCCCGGATTCCGATGGCTTACTCGCAGGGGTTTAACCGGCGGCCGCGTATGCAGTTGGCCGCCGCGCTGCCGCTGGGTTTTACCAGTGAATGTGAACTGGCCGATATCTGGTTGGTGGAAACGTTAGAGCCGGCGCAGGCGCGGCGGCAGTTAATGGCTAAAATGGCTCCGGGACTCATCGTTCACCAGATTGAAGAGATTCCCCTGTCAGCGCCGAATTTGCAAACGATTACGGCCGCTTCCACCTACATGGTTACATTGCTTGATCCGGTGGATACGGCCGTTCTCCAACAGCGCCTCAATGATCTGCTGGCCGCCGAGACAGTTATCCGCGTGCGGGCGCGCGGCAAGAAGCGAAAAGAGTACGATTTGCGCCCCCTGATTTTGGATTTATCTTTGGTGGACCCAGCTGCTGCCCCGGTGCAAATCGCCATGCGGCTGGCGCTGAGCCAGGGCGCTGCCGGCCGCCCCGATGAGGCGCTGCTGGCCCTGGAACTGGACCCGCTGGCGGCCCGGATTCACCGCACGGCGATTATTTTGCATGCGTAGCTTTTGGTTGCTGGCTGTGGGTGTTTGGCTGCTGGCAAGCTGTCGAACGCCCGCTGTCCCGCCGCCTGTTATTACCCCGTCGCCCCTGCCCCTCATCACCCCTACGCCTTCACCCGCTCCCCCCATCACGCCATCACCCGCCTCCCTCACCACTCCCACGCCGCTGCCCGATACCGGCTGGCAGTTGCTCCAGCCCGGATTAGAACGGCGGGTGATTAATTTAACGGATGAAGCGGAACGGCCGTTTGAAGGCATCTACCTCTTGCGGCTGGAACCGGCCTTATTTGATTTTCGCATCGGGTATCACCCTGGCCAGCCGCAAAGTTTGGCCGCCTGGCAGGCTGAAACCGGCGCGCTCATCGTCGTCAACGGCGGCTTTTTTACGGAAACGTATGAGGCAACTGGGTTGGTGGTCGTGGATGGGCAGACAAGCGGCGTCAGCTACGGTGATTTTGCCGGAATGCTGGCGATTACGGCTGACTCGGTGGCGCTGCGCTGGTTGGCGGAACGGCCGTATTCCCCCACCGAACCCCTGCAATACGCTCTCCAATCCTTCCCCGTCCTGGTCAAACCGGGCGGGCAGTTAGGTTTTCTCGATGAGGATAGCAATTCGGCGCGGCGGACGGTAGTGGGGATGGATGTGAACGGCCGTCTCCTCCTCATCCTTTCGCGACGGGGCAACTTTACCCTGCACCAGATCAGCGCCTGGCTCGCCGCCTCCGACCTCAATCTGGACATCGCTCTCAACCTGGACGGCGGCCCCTCCAGCGGACTCCTCCTGGCCAATCCACAGGAAAACCTGTCGTCCTTTGCCAGCCTGCCTTCTGTTATCATCATCTTCTCGCGTTAAAAACAAAAAGCCGGGGCTTGTTTTACACCCCGGCTTGCCTGTCCAATGATGGCCGATTTAAGCTTCTTTGGGTGATTTTTCCGGGCCGACGGTGAATTCATCGTCATCGTCTTCCTCGAACTCATCCCACCAGCCGCCCCAGGGGGCAAAGCCATGCCCGTGGCGGTGCATACGACGACCATGACGGCCGTGGCGACGATGCCTGTGCATACCTGGACCACAACCCATCATACCTGGGCCAAACCCAATCTGGCGGATGCGTTCCTTGTCGCCTGTCACTTCTACGCGAAATCCATCTTCTGTTTCAATAAAACGTACTTCGTGAATTACTTTTTCAGTCACTTTGTTCAATTACTCCTTTTTAGAGAGAGTGGAGATGGTTCATTAGAGACTACCTGAGTCTCCAATCGCCAGTTTCCAATCTCAAAAAAACTTTTACACTTAAAAAATTACACTATTTCCGGCGGCTCGCTTTCACCGCCATTGAAGTTATGCGCCAACTGCTGCATCACTTCAATCGCTTCTTCCAGCTTAGGCCGCACAATGGCGATGAGCCGGGATAATTCCTGCTCTCCAGTTTCGGTGAGATGATAAATGCGTACGGTTCGTTTGCGCGGATCTTCCCACTCGCCGGAAATCAATCCCTGCGTTTCCAACATGGTCATCAAAGGGTAAATCGCGCCCGGGTTGGCCATCCATTGGCCTTTGGTCGCCGCGGCGATATGTTCCATAACTTCGTTGCCGTAACGGGGTTTTTCGGTAAGCATCTGCAAGACCAGCAGGGGCAGCAGCCCGCCGCCTTTACTCAAGATGCTGGCAACGAAAGGATTGAAATCATCCTTGCCCTGCCGCCAGGGATTGAACCGCCGTCCGCTAAAAGCCCAGTGGTCTTCAGGCCAATCGCCCATGAAGTCATGGAAGAATTGACGCCAGTGGCGGGCTTGTTTTCGCGGCGGAAAGGAGGGCGGGCCATGCTGATGGCGGCCATGCGGTCCTGGCGGTGGGTCGCCCATTTCTTCCCATAATCTACGACGCTCTTGCCGCCAGGCGCGCCAAAAATCTGTTTGTTCTCGCCGAGACGACCGTTTTGGTTTTTCACGTTTTTCGTCACTCACATATTCACTCCAGTTTGCAGATTTCAATCATTACTCAATCTAACTATATTGAATTCAATATAGTTAGATTATAAAAAGAAAACGACCGTTGTCAAGGGGGAACGGCCGTTCTTACACAATTCTGATAAAAACTAATTGGCTAACGCTTGCTCAATCGCGCCGGTCATCCCCTCATAACTGGGAAAAGCCGCCTGTCCATTAACGAAAAAACTGGGCGTCCCCCTGGCCCCAGCATCGACGGCCGCTCGCTGGTCGCGGGCCACATAATCCCGGTATTTACCTGAATCCAGACAACTGTCGAAGCTTTCTTGATTCAGGCCAATCGCGGCGGCGTATGATTTAAGCTGCGATACACTCAACGCATTTTGCGGGGTCTGCTCATAAATATAATCGTGATACTGCCAAAAAGCGCCCTGCTCGGCGGCGCACTGGCCGGCTTCGGCCGCTTTGGGCGACTGCGCGGTGATGACCGGAAAATGGCGAAATTCAAAGCTGATCTGGTCTCCGTAAGCCGCCTGGAGCTGGGTCTTAATGCCCGCACTGTGCCAGGCGCGGCAGGACGGGCAGCCAAAATCGCCAAATTCGACAATTTTCACTGGCGCATCGGCCGGGCCTTCCAGGTTGGGCAGCGTGGCGGCAACGACCTCGTCCACCGGCACGCGGCCGACATTGCGCCAGGCCACGATCCCGCCAAATGTAAGTAGGACAATCACAACAATCCCTATCACCCGTATCTGTTTCATGCGGACGGCCCGGGCGCGTTCGGTCTGCCGTTTTTGTTTCAAGCTGTTTCGTGTATTTGCTTTCCGTTTGGCCATACATCCTCCAATCACTACATTTTATCGGAGGCATGGTAACACGGCTGTTTCCTCCAAACTGTAACGCCGCTCACTCAAGAAAGAGGAACACGGAGAACGCAGAGAAGGCATAGAGTTTTACAGAGAAGCTATTTTCTCCCTCTCTCTGTGTAACAAAAAAGGACACCCACAACCGGATGTCCTCATTTAGCGGAGAGGGTGGGATTCGAACCCACGGTGACCTCACGGCCACAACGCTTTTCGAGAGCGCCCCGATCAACCACTCCGGCACCTCTCCAATTACCCATTTTTAATCTTTAATCTTTAATCATTGATGATTGATGATTGATGATTGATGATTGATGATTGATGATTGATGATTGATGATTGATGATTGATGATTAAAGATTATTTCCGCTTCTCGCGTAAACTGCGAAAAAGGTTTGCAACAGTTCTGCCGCATTATTTTCCAAGATTCCGGGCATAATGTCAACCCGGTGGTTGAACCCTTCAGCGCGGAACACATCTACGATGGAGCCATCAGCCCCGAAACGGGTGTCTTTGGCCCCGTAAACCAGGCGCGGCAGGCGGGCCTGGATCATCGCCCCAGCGCACATGGGGCATGGCTCCAGCGTGCAGTAAAGGGTGACGTCAATGAGCCGCCAGTTTTGCAAAAATTCGGCCGCTTTCCGCAAGGCAATCATCTCGGCATGGGCGGTGGGGTCATGACTATCCTCTTTGCGGTTGTAGCCGCACCCGATGACCTGCCCCTGCCAAACGGCCACCGCGCCTACCGGCACCTCGCCCAGATCGGCGGCCAACTGCGCCTGTGCCAATGCCAGCCGCATGTACTGCTCGTGAACGGACGTTACGGCCACATCTTCTCCGTCAAACTCCAATTTCGCACTCATGCCGTCATTATAACAACCCCATATCCCGGCTACCAACTTGTGCGTTACAAGACAGCCCATTTACCGTAAAATAGACGCTTGCAACCATCGAAGAGGGCGTTGCCTACATAAACAATATTTCACGGAGATAAACGATGCAGTTTAGAACGATTATTGAACCATTTCGTATCAAAACGGTGGAACCTATCCGCCAGACAACTCGCCAGGAACGGGAAGTGGCCTTGCGGGAGGCTGGTTACAATCTATTTCTACTCAAGGCTGAAGATGTATTAATTGACCTGCTAACCGATTCCGGTACAGGTGCGATGTCGTCAGCGCAATGGGCCGGCATGATGCAGGGGGACGAATCATACGCCGGGGCGCGGTCATTTTACAAGTTTGAAACGGCCGTACAAGAAATCACCGGCCTCAAACATATCATCCCCACCCACCAGGGCCGCGCCGCCGAACGCATCTTATTCGGCTCTGCCCTCAAACCGGGCGACATCGTGCCCAACAACACCCACTTCGACACCACCCGCGCGAATGCCGAATATCGCGGCGCCACCGCCCTGGACATCCCCATCGCCGAAGGCCGCCAGCCCCACCTGCTCCACCCCTTCAAAGGCAACATTGACCTGGAAGCGCTGGAAAAAACGATCACCGAAAATCCCGGCAAAGTTCCTCTGGCCATGATTACCGTCACCAACAACTCCGGCGGCGGCCAACCGGTCAGTATGGCCAACATTCGCAGTGCCAGCGAAATCTGCCACAAGCACGGCATCCCCTTCTTCCTCGACGCCTGCCGCTTCGCCGAAAACGCCTGGTTCATCAAAGTGCGTGAAAAAGGATACGCCGATAAAACACCGCTGGCAATCGCCCAGGAGATGTTCAGCTACGTAGACGGCTGCACGATGAGCGCCAAGAAAGACGGCATGGCCAACATCGGCGGCTTTTTGGCCCTCAATGACGATGCTCTGGCCCAGGAATGCAAAAACGTCCTCATTCTCACCGAAGGCTTCCCCACTTATGGCGGGCTGGCCGGCTACGATTTAGAAGCCATTGCCGTCGGCTTACATGAGGTGTTGGAAGAAGATTATTTGCACTACCGTATTCGTTCAGTTGCTTACCTGGGCGATAAATTGATCAGCGCTGGCGTACCTATTGTACAACCAACAGGCGGGCACGCGATTTATATTGATGCCAAGACAATGCTGCCTCATATTCCCCAAAACGAGTACCCGGCCTGGGCATTATCGCTGGCCTTGTACCTGGAAGGCGGCATCCGCTCGGTGGAAATTGGCTCAGTGATGTTTGGCTTACAGCCGGATGGCAGTGAAAAACCAGCGGCGATGGAATTGGTGCGTCTGGCTTTCCCGCGCCGCATGTACACGCAAAGCCATGTAGATTATCTGGCTGAGGTCATTCTTTATGTTAATGAAATCCGCAGCCGAATTCGTGGCGTCAGCATTGTGGAATCACCGCCTGTGCTGCGTCACTTTACGGCGCGGTTGGCCCCGGCGCAGGGCAGTTAATGGGCAGCTTGAGACTGGAGATTGGAGATTCCATCAGTCTCCAATCTCTAGTCTCCTCAATTCAATATTTGCTGCGCATTGCGCCTGTAAACCTTTTCCAACACATTATCGGGCAGGTAAAGACCATAGATTCGCCAGCGGCCTTGTGTGGGAATTTTGCCCAGGCCGTAGCTGAAATATTCGTCGTCCGTTTCCAGGAAGCGGTAGTAGCGGCGGTAAACGTCTGTATTGGCCGGGGCGTCGGTTCCGAATAAGATGCGGTCGGCGTAACGCAGGAAGAAGCGGCGGGCGGTGTAGGGTTGGCGGCCTAATTCGCCCAGCCGCGCGCTGATATCTACGTAAAAATTGGGGCATTGGTCAAGCAGCTGCCCTACCCAGGCCAGATTTTCAGCGTAGCAGCCAACGTGCGCGCCGATGAAGGTGGTTTGGGGATGGCGGGCTACCAGGTTCGCCAATCCCGCCATGATGCTGTTAAAGGATGGGAACGGCGGGCTGGGAAACTGCCAATCGGGATGGGTGTGCAGTTCTTCCCAGCGCTCGTTGGTATTGTCAACCGGCTCAAAAAAAGCAGCGGGGTCGGCCACGTGAATCATGACAGGCAGGCAGAGTTCGCCTGCAGTTGCCCAAAGGGGATCGAGGCGGGGATCGTCAACTGTTACTAACTGCCCCAGATGATCGCGCACATGGAGACCAAGGGGTTTCCAGATTTTGAGTCCTTCTGCGCCGCGGGCGGCTTGTTGGCGCAAGCGGCGAGCGGCCCAATCGCCAAAACGATGGCCGTGCTGGGGCCAGGCATCCCAATTGATGCCGCCGAATATGCGAAATCGATCGGGAACGGCCGTCTTGAACTTATCGAGGCGCCGGTGCAAAATGGCCTCGCCCCAGCCACCGTCTAAATCAACGAACTGCTGGATGTGGGCTTCGTCTAAAATATCGAGGAGTTGGGATAACGGCCGTTTATCCCAGCCGCCGCCAAATGATTCTCCCAAATGGTTGTGAGCGTCAATAACGGGAAAGCGCGGCTGCCTGATGGGAGTAACGCGAGTGACGAGCTGCGGCTGTGGGCGAAAATCGCGCAAGTTAAGTTCCGGGGCTGTTTTTGTTGAGTTGGTCATGTAGAAATGATAACAAAACCCACGCAGGGATGACAAACCAATAGCGCAGAGATAGAAAGCCATTGTACAATAGGCTGGAATAGACATGGCTGTAGATTTTTGTGGCAGCGAAACAGATATTTTCATGAATGAAAACCGTAGCGCGATTTTGTAAATCGCATATTGGATTACTGATTCGATTTACAATGGAGAAGGTATGGTCTCGGACCGCAAAATAACGGATTTAATCGCGCTGGTGCGCCGCCGCTACGACGATTGGACGGATTTTGACCATCCTGGTTTTGTCGCTGATGAGATTTCGTACAAGCAGGCGACAGTGCAGAAGGCGCGGGAACTGTTGAACCAGCCGGAACTAGACAATCTGATTGCGGCGGGTGCGTTTGATCTGTTTTTGGAGCGGCTGCTGGCATTGTGCCGGGACAATAATTTGCTGTGGCGGCGGGTTCCATCGCAGGGGGATACGGCCGTTCTCCGCCACCCCGCCCTCGACAAGCCCCCCTTTTGCACCCAGATTCGCAATTTGTTGCACGGCGACCGGCCCAGTCCCGACCGGCTGCAAACGTTCAGCGACTACTGCGCGGCTCATGATTTACCCAACAAGTGGCCGCTGCCGACTTATTTGCTGTTCATCACCCATCCGGATCGGGAGATGTTTGTTAAGCCACAGGCAGCAAGTTGGTTTTTGAAGTTTATGGGGGTGGAGGAAACGGCCGTTACTGCCCCGCCAACTGCCACCGCCTACACCGCTATCCGGGAACAGACCGATGCTTTGTTCATTTCCCTTCTTCCTTACGGCGTGCGGGACAGGGTGGATGTGCAAGGATTTCTTTGGGTGTGCTACCGGGAGGGGAAGGAACGGATCGGCCGTTTGTCGCCCAAAGGTCAAGTCGAGTTGGATGTGCCGCCAACGGAACCGTTGCCACCCAATTTTTACGACATCACACCAAAAGTAACCACACTCCTCAAAGAGTCTGGAGAAGACAAGGGGTTCCAGGAAACAATGTTAAATCCAGCGTATTCATTGGCAACATGGGCGCAAGACTCCGGTTTTACAGAACAAGAACTGGCGATTTGGGTGCAGGCGGTTGAACGCAAAGGGCAGGCCATCTTCTACGGCCCGCCGGGGACGGGTAAGACGTTTATGGCCGAGAAGCTGGCCCGGCATCTCATTGGCGGCGGGGACGGGTTTACAGACCTCGTCCAGTTCCACCCGGCGTATGCGTATGAGGATTTTATGCAGGGGATACGGCCGTTTACCCGTGACGGGCAAATTCATTACGACATGGTTCCCGGCCGGTTTATGCAGTTTTGTGAACGGGCGCGGGGGAGAAACGGCCGTTGCCTCCTCATCATAGACGAAATCAACCGGGCCAACCTCGCCAGCGTCTTCGGCGAGTTGATGTACCTGCTCGAATACCGCAGCCGGGACATTCCCCTGGCCGGCGGCGGCGCCTTCAGCATCCCCGCCAACATCCGCATCATCGGCACGATGAACACCGCCGACCGCTCCATCGCCCTCGTTGACCATGCCTTGCGACGCCGATTCGCCTTCATCCACCTGCCCCCCAACTACGACACGCTGCGCCACTATCACCAGACAACTGGCTTTGATGTTGAACCTCTCATCGCTGCCTTACGTCGTCTCAATAACCAAATTGGCGATCCTCACTACCATATCGGCACAACCTATTTCCTGCACCGTGATTTAGATGTACAGTTAGAAGCGATCTGGCGGATGGAGATCGAGCCATACCTGGAAGAATATTTTTACGACCACCAGGATACATTTGAATCATTTCGGTGGGGGAAATTAGGGATGAGCGGCGAGGGATGAACGGCGAGGGGTATTATTCAATCAATCATTGGTGTATTGTTATGAAGACGGTAAGGATACGGCCGTATCCTGAATTAGCAATAATTTCCTATCAGCCAACCAGCAACCTGGGACTAACGTGCCGTTTGCGTTGATAATTTGGCTCGACTATAATTTAGTATGAACGATTTACCTCGGGAGACTTCGCGGGCTACCGCCCGCCATCAAAAATGAAACCAACCTCCAGGAGGTTTCGGGCGTTATTGAGGCCATGAAAGGAACCTCCCGGAGGTTTATTTACAATTGGAGAATAATAACGAATGGCTCTAGCAGAGTCCGATTCACAACTAACTCCCGGTATCGCTGACATTCCGGCTAACGCAGAAACTTCTACCGTCGTAGAATCACGACAACCAACCGAAGCGATCATTCGTGAAATCATTGAAACATTACTATTGACCTTTTTTATTTTCTTCATCGTCAATAGTTTAATTGGCCGCTACCGGATTGATGGCAGCAGCATGAATCCCACCCTCTTTGATGGCGAATATTTGATTATCAATAATATTAGCTATTATCTTGATACTCCCCAACCAGGCGACATTATCGTATTCAAGCACCCTAATAATGACCTGAACCTGATCAAACGAGTTATTGGTATGCCAGGAGACCATATTGAAGTCCGCAACCGGCAGGTCAAGGTGAACGAACAATTGTTGGAAGAGCCTTATATTGCCGCGCCCCCCAATTACAGCGGTAGCTGGGACGTCCCGGATAACAGTTATTTCGTCTTAGGAGATAATCGCAACAATTCCAGCGATTCTCATTCGTGGTCATTTTTACCAGAAGAAAATATCATCGGAAGAGCAATGATTATTTACTGGCCGCCAAGCGATTGGACAATGATTTCACATTTCGATCATCAAGTAAACTAATCAATAATAGTTAGAAACCAGGTATTTACCATGTCCTGTGAACATTGCCGTATTGGTCATATTCAATCTACACTTACTCCTTATATCCAATGGCTTGATGGTCAAATTATGATCATACCGAATGCCCCGGCATCTAGCTGCGATGTCTGTGGTTACATGGAGTATGATGCCATTTTTATTCACAAATTGAATCATTTATTGGCACAATTTTCTAAAACTACTCCCAGCAATGGCGTAGTTTATCGTCCTGTAATGGCCGGGGCAATCCCACCATTACCATCAACCAGAGGGAGCCGATAGTTTATTCACGACACACTGCCAGCATGATCGCCAAACAGATATAAAACATCGCACATGACTCCTGAAACGGAACAAAAGCGGAAACAGTTACAGCAGTTCATTGAGGAAGTCTTAGCCCCGGAAACGGCCGTCAAAGGGGTCGTTGCTATCGGCAGCATGGCAACTGGACATATGACTGCCCATTCCGATATAGATGCCATCATTTTCCTTGATCCCTTCGACCTGTACATCGTTCCTGCGGAAGCTATCTGGCGACCCGAAGATAATACCTTTCACAGCATTTTCAACGAAGAGAGCGTGGGCATACCACTCGATTTTGCCCGACTTAACTGGCAGCAGTGGGCAGACCCGGAATTTGAATGGCCCGAAGGCCGCCGCGCTGAACTCAGTCTGGGTTGGATTGCCTATGATCCCCAGGGCGAAGTGGCCCAACTGATCGCCCAGCGTACAACTTACCCAGACGATTTACGTCTGGCCCGATTAGATGAAGCCATCGTCTGGCTGGACCAACATCTTAACTGGAAGGCAAAATCGGCATGGGAAAAACTTGGCCCGGTCATTGCTCATGATCGACTGGAAGCCGCTTATGACTATCTGGCGCAAGCGTTGTTTGCCGTTAACCGACAGTGGCGCATCTGGCGTAATCGGGAAATGCAAACGTTGTTAAAATTACCCTGGCTGCCAGAAGATTTTGCTGATCGTGTTCTCATTGCCGCCAACGCGCCTAACCTCAAATACGATGGTTATGTCGCTCGCTTTGAGATGCTGTGTGACCTCTTTAACGATTTACTGTCCCATTTAATAATGAATGGCGATTACTCAAATACGCCAATTGACCAGGCTTTTATTCGCAGTAGTGACGAACCAGGACGCGCCTGGAATATGGATGAATGGTCTCGATTTCATCAGGCACGGATGCTGTAACGGCCGTAACTCACTCAATAGTAAAGGCGAACAAACATGCCACTTGGAGCACGCAATCGTATCAATCTAGATTTATTTACCGATGCTTACCGCGTAACTGGTAATACAACCGTTGGCGTTGGCGGGATCAATGCTGAATTAGTAAATCCAAATTCCAGTTACCTTGAAATCAAGGATGCGTATGTTTCACGTATCAATCAGCCCGGTGAAATCGTCACCAGTTATACGACCGCCTCGTTTCGCAAGGACAACATTAATTTCATTGTTTTACAAGACAGACGTGTGGGAATCCCTGTTGGCACACAACATGCCCGTTCCATCTTTACACGGGGCCGCCCGGTCCCCATCTTCCTCACCGTCCCATCGTTTGAAATCATTGGTGAAATCGCCCATGAAGGCAAAGTAACGCCACTTAACACCCTGGTAAAATCAACCGGTAGTTATTTACTCATCTTTGCTGCTAAGGCATCCGCTTCCCTCTATCCTCAGATAGCCTACAGCGGCGATCTCATCATGGTAAGCAAGAATCGCATTGGATTATTCTGTTTAGGCGCTGATAACATCTAAAGCTTGATCATACCCGGCAACTATTTTATCCCCGTCAGGGAGATGATCGGTCATTTGCAAACAGTAGCATATTTGGTCGTATTGGCAGGCAAGCCTCACTTTCAAACGCAAATGATGTTATTATATACATACAAAGATAAGTTTACGTATAAGGAGTCATTGCTTTGGCAAGGATTTTTGTGATTGATGATGATGAACAGTTGTTACGCATGGTTGGCCTCATGTTGGAGCGCGGCGGGCATAACATCACATTAATCAGTAATCCCCATAACGGCTTAGAGCAGCTTAAAGCGAATAAACCAGACTTGCTGGTGCTGGATGTGATGATGCCAGGCATGAGTGGTCATGATCTAACACGCCAAATCCGTGAAACGAGCGAATTGGAAACCTTGCCTATTCTTATTCTCACAGCACGGTCACAGGATATTGACCGCGATACTGCCTTGAAAAGCGGCGCTGATGGTTATTTGAGCAAGCCGGTTACTTCACAGGAACTAATCGAGCAAGTGGATAGCCTTTTGACACAAAAAGCGCAAGTCTCCAGGCAATCTGGTTCTGTTCAGGGTATGGTTTTGGCTCTCTTCGGCTTACGCGGCGGCGTGGGCAAAACCACGCTGGCTACGAACCTGGCCCTGGCCTTACGTCGTGTCAGCCAACAGGAAGTTTGTCTGGTGGACTTATCGCTGTCTATTAGCCAGGCAGCGTTCCATTTACAACTTAAATCACAGTCTAGTTGGGCTGATTTATTAGCCAATAACAACTTTGATTGGCCTACCCTAAATGACCATCTAGCGATTCATCCCACAGGCTTACGGCTGTTGGCCGCCCCCCCTTTACCCCAAGCGCCGTCCACCATATCAACCGAATTCGTCAGGCAAGTTATTACGCTGCTGCGCGAGAATATGATATTTACGGTATTGGATTTGCCACCGGTATTTAACCCGGCGTTTATGGCTGTTTTGGAAATATCTGATGTCGGGTTACACGTGATCACACCAGATGTAATAACTGTGAGAACGGCCGTTCAAACGAATCGAGCGCTGGCCAACGCCAATATCAACATTAAACAAAAATCATTCATCTTAAACCAGACATCACCCACCGCCCAACTATCCCAGGCAACTGTTGAGCGAGCCTTAAGCGGCCGTATCCCCTTCCATGTCGACTACGATCCCAACCAGATACAAGCCTTGCCCCAGGGCAACCCATTAGTCTTAACGGCCGTGGACTCCCCCTTACCGGCTGTCATCAAAAGAATGGCTGACGTCATCTGGAAACGGATGGCCGCCAAAATGAAAAGCTAAGGCGACGTTAATCATTAACTTAGCGCTTTGGCTGTCCATAATCCGTTATTCGTATCGTGACGGAACACGGAATACGGTTTACGGTTTACGGTTTACGGTTTACGGTTTACGGAATACGGAATACGGAATACGGAATACGGACACAGCTTACGAAAACCAGGAAGTTATTTCCGAACACTTACTACCCCCCCTAGCTCTGTTCCACCACCTTCAGCCCCGCCATCGCAAACGGGATATAAACCAGCCCCAACGGGTTGCCCGCTTGCAGCATCGCCAGCCGCGCCCCGCGAATCGCTTCGCCAAGCGTTTGCCGCTTCAACAAGAAACGATCAAAACAAGCCTCGGCAAACATCACCGCCATCGGCTCAAAAATCGTAATTTCTGTACCCACCACGCCGGCAGCCCGCGCATTTTCCACAAAACCGCTTACCAGATCAATCGCCGCCTCCGGCGAGAGAGCCGTGGTATGACAGCCATTGATAAAAACCAGCGGGCGCGGTTCTTGCCAACGAATGCGTTTACTGCGTAAATTGCTGGGCGTCAAACGGGGATCATGGTCTGTTCCCACTTGCAAGAAAGGGATGTTTTCGTTGGTGATGCCGCCATGACAGTAGAAGTAAACCATCTGGGCATGGGTCTCTTTGAGCATTTCCAAAGTTTCGTCACGACTGTCGGCACGTTCACCGACAATGCCCATCGCCTGCAACTGCTGTAAATGTTGGGGCAATGACTCGAAGCCTGTAAACACGCTTATGTCTACTATAGGCCTGTTCGGGCTGGGAATTTCGGGCGGAGCGTCGGGGGCCTGGTTGACAGAAACGGGCAGGCCCAGGCTGTGCCGGTAGCCCCAAAATCCGCTGGGACAAATAACGGTGTCATCGTCATGGCGGGGGCAATTTCCCTGGAAGCAGGCTGTATCCGGCAGCGGCGCGCTGGTTTTGAGGGATTGAATAAATGTGGCACACAGGGAATAATCGCTGGAGGAACGGCCGTCATCTAACGGATAATCATAAAACAACGCCGCCGGAACCACCAACCGGGCCGACTGCTTGCTGGCAATTTGCACCTGCCCCGGTTTCAGCATCAGGTCGGCCAATGCCCGCGCCTGATCAGCATCGCCAGCCAATTGGTTAATGATCGCATCATAGAAACGGTAACCGCGAATTGCCAGCCGGACGAGGTCATCCGTCAACCGACTGAGATTGATGCGCCCTCCGTAGCGGTAAGTTTTACCCTCAAGATACGGCTCTTCATCACCCCAGGCTGCTTTACGCAGCGCCCCACGCGCCTTATTGATGAGATCGCCCAATTCCCCTGCGCCCAAAGCTGCGTCGTTTTTGAATTCACTCTCGCCAAAAAAGCGGAAGCCGTGCGTGCCGTTGCCGTTATCGTTAAGCATGAGACTGAGCCGGTTTTGGCCCATCCCGTGCAGTTGGCTGCCGTCTAACGTGCGCGACAAAGTGTAATCTACTTCTGCTTTCAGCGCCGCTTCGTCTTGCGGAACAGGATTTGGTTCTACCCGAACCGTGACCAGGCGGGATTGGACGAGGGTTTGCTGGTAATAGATATTGCAGCGCAGGCGATGATCTCCGGCCTGGGCGGGAGTGCGAACGGGGAAGAAAAGTCGCCGGGTGAGGAGGGTGCTGCCCGCCAGGCTGTCAGGCACAGCAGCCGGTTTGGTGACACGAACACGGCCGTTTCGCCCAATCTTTATTTGTCCCACATCAGCGCCGGGAAAGATCGCCATCTCACCTTCAAACGCAAACAGAACGACATGCAGCCGCGCTTCCGGTGGCAGCTTCTCAACCGGAAGTTCGACGTCTGTCACCTCAACGCTGCCGGCCACACGCTCACCTACTTCAAACCAGTAATAGTAATCGGTGGCCGGCGTAAGCGGGGTATGAGAATCTAGCGGATCATCGGGTTGAACGTCAGTGGAAAAGCCGGTGCTGACGATGCGCTTTGGCAGGGCATCATCTCCGCCCCGGTCTATTGGCAGCGCGGCTTCATCCAGGTCGCCTAAATCACGAGGGGTATCATCGCCCCGGACAATCAGGGATTCCTGGGGGAAGAATTTCCCATATTCCTCAGCAAAGGTCGCTTCGTCTACGCGCGTTGTCAGGTAACGATAGGCACGTTTGGAAAGCGCGTATTCTGCTAACGCGGCCTCCGGGTCGGAGAAGAATGCCTGCCGGAATATTTCATCCTCGGCAATCCGCCGTATCACTTGTTTGATTTCTTCTTTCCAGTCCATCAGTCGTCAAACTCGTTCGCAGCGCTTTCTCCTGCGGCCATCGCTGAAGTTGTGGGGCGGATGTCGCCGGGGATTTCAAAGCTGCCGGTTGGTCGGCGGCGACGGCCGTCCAGGAACCAATCCACGGTAAAATTCTTGGAGATCCGCACCCACAGCATCAAAAAGGTGAAATAGCCGAAAAAACCAGCAAATAGGCCAATCCCATACGCGCCAAACAGGTCGGTTTTGGCGTCAAACAGGGCCAAAACGGCGCCGCCGCCTAAAATACCGATCAGCGTGGTCAGATCGCTAAACTGGACATCCTCTTTGCGATAACGGTTGATGTAGTAAACAAAAAAACCAATAATCGCGCCGAAGCCGCCAGCGCCAAGCAGTTGAATATTGGATGCAATTTGAGTTTCGGGCATTGTATTTCTCCTGTGTCAATAAAGAGACTCCTCCTGTGTCAATAAAGAGACTCCTGTGTCAATAAAGAGACTCCTGTGTCAATAAAGAGACTCCCTTCAAGAGCCTCAGTAATGCTCACCCCCCCAGAGGTTGGTTTCATTCATTTATCGGCGCGCCGCAGCGCGTATCGTCCCCTCTGAAAATAGAGATTGAGAGACTGAGTAATTGAGGGATTAAATCTCCCAATCTCCCAGTTTCCCGTTTTCATTCTCGCTTTGTAAACGGGTTCGCCAGGCTAGGTGAACGCTGAAGGAAATAACGGCCGTTACCCCAAAAATAACAGTTCGCTGCCAATTGGTGAACAAAAACTGCTGTAAGCTAACCAGAATGGTGGCCAGGAGAAGGGCGCCGGCGCTGTGTAACGGCCGTTTCCCCAGCATATCACGCCAGACCAAACCAAGCAGCCAGCCCCACACCAAACCCAGCCCAATACTACCCACAGTCAGCATCTACGCCTCCCTTCATGCAGAGTGGCAAAGCGGCTTTGCGACTTCATCCCTATCGAAACTCACCGGCGACGCGAACGGCCGTGTCTACATCCGGCGCGCGAATCACTAACGAATCTGCTTCCAGCGGAGCCAGACAAATCACATCAGCCGACCCCGGCCAGCACAACAGCCCATCCTGATCAATTTCATCGCTCGTTGCCAACAAATAGGCAGCATATTGCGGATAGATCGCATTAAATTCCGCCCTATCCGCCGCCGAATCCCAGGCCAGCCGCAGCAGCATCACCAGAGTCCCATCCACTTCATTTTCATACACAGCATACCGATCGCCGCCCCAACCGGCCGCCGCCATCTCCACGCCGGATTCATCCAACTGCTGGCCCAGATATTGGCGCAGGTAAAATTCACCAAATGTATCCTCATCCACAAGCTGCCAGCCCGTTCCCAGCGTATTCGTCAGCGGTGGCAGCGAGACAATTTGCGGCGCATCGCCCGCCTGGTAGCGGTCAAGATGCAAGATTTGCTCGGTTGACTGCGGTAGATTGCTCCAGGCTTCATCAATCGCCGCCATGCCTCCCTGCCGGTACAACCCCAACACAAATTCCAAACCGGCCATGTATGGGAACTCAATATCGTTCACCAAAAAAGCCGGGATATTCTCCCTAAAGCTCAAATCTTCGTTTTCAGCTTCAGCAAAAACCTCAGCAATTTCAGCGGCAGAGAGATACCCTTCAGTCAGGTAAAGCGTTTGCACCAATGTAGCCTGTCCTTCGGCCAGGGCGCGAATCGCTGCGCTGGATTCAGAATCCAACTGGTCATCGTTCAACAAGGCCAGGTCGTAATATTGGTCTTGCAGAGCATGCACAAATTCATGGGCATGAGTCAACTGCTCCGACACATCCAGGGTGTTATCGTCGTTGACTACAACAAATTCGGCCGTTTCCGGATCATAAAAGCCCAATACCCCTTCGCTGTATAAATCTATCAACGACTGATACAGGTCATAATCCGGTTCTAAAAAGTCAAACGCGCTAAGAACAAGCGCGTCCTGCCGGATGCTTTCCGGGGTGGACTCTTCGGCAAAATTAGTTTCAATACGCGCACTCAATTCATAACGTGTAAGAAATGTGGGTTCAATGGGCGCCAGCGGCGTTAATCCGGTTAGTTCAATGACATTAGCTTCAACTTCAGAACGGATGCTGGCATTGAGCGCGGCAATATCTATGAGTTGAATAACGACCCGGACAGGGTCGCTGGCTTTGCCGCTGGTGTTAATGGCCATCACACTCAGGGTATGTTCTCCCTGTTCCGATGGCTGCCAGTTTTGGCGATAGGTAAAAAGGGGTTCATCGTTCCCAGAAAGGCTTTGCGTATCCTTGTCAATCGTGAGGTTAACGGCCGTTATCCCTGCCGGATCATAGGCCACAATCAACACCTCAATCGCTGTGTCAGGCGCGAAAACCAACCCATCCTGCGGAGAAACAATCGCTGCAAATGGGAATACGGCCGTCATCGCCTGATTCTCCATCTCCAATTCAGCCAGCGCCCCATCAGCCTCAGCCAATTGTGCCGCTAGCTCATCCCGCTCCGTTTGCAAAGCAGCCATTTCCTGGTCGCTAACCACCAATTCACCGGCCAAGATCACTTCATTCGCCTCTGACGTTGCCTGGGCCGCCGCGGCCGCCGCCTGTGCCGTTTGCGCCGCCGCCAGATCGCGTTCCGTCCGAGTCGCCTCCTGGCGGAGTTGTTCGGATTCAGCCAACAACAAATCATTCCGCTGCCATAATACTTGTTGGCGCGAAAACAAGAAGAACAACGCCGCCGCCAACACAATCAACAACATGAGAAAAGTTAACAAAATACCGATAAATGTCGAGGCTTTCATGAGGTGCGCTTAAAAAGGATAAACAACCTCCCAGAGGTTAGCCTAATGAAACCAGCTAACCACTCGTGAGCCTCTGGGAGGAGGCCTTAATAGTTACAAATCGTCAATGATACGGGGACGAATAATCATTATCATGAATGCTACACGAGGTTAGATCAAGGGTCAAGCAACTGCTCTTTTTACCCAGGATAATTATCTTCTCAATATTTAGGGGCCATCCTCTGAGAGGTTTCGATGCTCACGCTGGATATCGCAGTGAACCTCCCGGAGGTTCTCCTGGCTATTGAGATGTTACCGACGCAACCAATAAAACACGATGACGCGCATCAAAATGAAAAGGTAAGCGTTCAGGCGAGCGAACGTAGAAACGAGGCGGGGAAGTGAACGGTCACATTGATCTTTTCTAACAGCCCGAATATGATTGATGTGTTCAACTTAATATTTCCCCGGAAACTCCAAGTTTCCGGGGAAATGGAAGGCGATTCCCAAATTTTTAGCGCTCAATCAGGCGCATGGGAACCTCCTAACTAACCCACAGGAAAGAAAAGAGGGAGAGAGAAATGATCACAACCGTTGTAGGCGCCCAATTCGGCGACGAAGGTAAAGGCCGGGTGGTAGATTATCTAGCCCATCATGCTGATTTAGTCATTCGTTTTCAAGGAGGCGACAATGCCGGACATACTGTCGTAAACGATGCCGGCACATTTCGACTACACCTGATCCCTTCAGGCATCTTTTACCCCCAAACAACCTGCCTGATTGGCTCCGGCGTGGTGGTCAATCCAGTCACCTTACTCGAAGAATTAGCCAACCTAGAAGCCAGCGGCATTGATACCAGCAATCTAAAGCTGTCCAATCGCGCTCAAATGCTTATGCCCTATCATCCTGCCCTCGACGGCCTGGAAGAAGCCCAACGCGGCGGGAAACAAATCGGCACAACCAAACGCGGCATTGGCCCGGCTTATGCCGATAAAGCGGGACGGCGCGGTCTCCGGCTGGGCGATCTGGCGCACCCGGACTGGCTGCGCGAACGATTGTCATTGGTTTTGCCTCAAGTCAACCATAAGCTGGAATATTTTGGCGCGCCCACCATGAAACTCGAAGATTTACTCGCCCAATGCGCCGAGTGGGCCGAAGCGCTGGCCCATCGTATCATCGAGCCTTTACCACTTTTGCGGCCGGCAGTTGAATCGGGCAAACATATCCTGCTGGAAGGCCAGTTGGGGGTGATGCGCGATTTAGATTGGGGGACTTACCCGTTTGTGACTTCGTCTAACCCGACGGCGGCGTATGCGGCCGTTGGCGCGGGCTTACCGCCGCAAACCATTGATCAGGTCATTGGCGTGGCTAAAGCGTATGCAACGGCCGTTGGCGCCGGCCCCTATCCAGCCGAACTAACAAACAACATCGGGCAAAAACTGCGCGACATTGGCCAGGAATACGGGGCCACTACCGGCCGTCCCCGCCGTACCGGCTGGTTCGATGCCGTCGCCGTGCGCCACGCCGCCTTCCTCAATGGCCTGACCGGGTTGGCCATCACCAAGCTGGACGTTCTGGATACATTGGCCGAAATAAAAATCTGCACCGGCTACCAGATGCCCGATGGCCGCCAAATTGATTATGTGCCAGACACGCCCGTGCTGACGACTATTAAACCTGTTCTCGAAAGCTGGCCGGGTTGGCAAGCGCCTACAACCGAGATCCGCGCCTGGGACGAACTACCGCCAGCGGCGCAGCGTTATCTGGAACGCCTGCAGCAGTTGACTGGCGTGCCTATCCAATTCGTCTCCGTGGGGCCGCAGCGGGAGGCGATGTTTGCCGTATGACCTTCTCACATGACACCTTCCTTTCACCGCTCACCTGGCGTTATGGTTCGGCCGAGATGCGCCAGGTTTGGAGCGAGGTTCACAAACGGCGTTTGCTGCGGCAAGTTTGGCTGGCGTTGGCCAACGCGCAGCGCGCAGCCGGTCTGGTTTCAGGTGAACAAATCGCCGATCTCCTGGCCC
The DNA here is from genome assembly GCA_024275635.1 of Chloroflexota bacterium. GTDB lineage: Bacteria > Chloroflexota > Anaerolineae > Promineifilales > Promineifilaceae > JACKCC01. Next base: position 31,075 of record JAJRYT010000209.1, read on the forward strand.
ATGCGGACGACATAGACATTGAACGCGCCGCTGTTATCGAATCCAAAGTCAAGCATGATTTGGTAGCCGAATTAACGGTTTATGCGGAACAATGCCCGGTAGGCGGCGCGGCGCTGCATATGGGAGCTACTTCGGCAGATATTCTGGACAACGCCGAGGCGCTCCGCCTGCGGGAAGGGCTCGACCTGATTCTGGCGGCGCTGCAATCCGTTCGGGAATTGTTGGCCGGACAAATTGAGCGCTGGGCCAAGACGCCGGCGATGGCGTTTACGCATTTGCAGCCGGCCGAACCGACGACTGTCGGCTACCGCCTGGCTCAGTATGGGCAGGATTTGTTGATGGACACGGCCGAACTCGTCCGGGTTCGGGATGGCGTCAAAGGCAAGGGGTTGAAGGGCGCTGTGGGCACATCGGCCTCTTTCACCACCCTGCTGGCCGGCACAGGGTGGACGGCAGCGCAGTTGGAAGCGCAGGCGATGTCTTTTTTGGGCATTGCGGCTTTTACGGCGGCCACGCAGACGTATACGCGCAAACAGGATTGGCTGGTTCTAAATGCGCTGGCCGGATTGGGCGGGACTCTGTACAAATTTGCGTTTGACCTACGCCTGCTGCAATCGCCAGTAATCGGGGAATGGGCGGAACCGTTTGGCAAGCGCCAGGTTGGTTCGTCGGCGATGCCGTTTAAGCGTAATCCAATCAACGCGGAGAAGATGAACAGTCTGGCGCGTCACCTGGCGAGTATGCCGCGCGTGGCTTGGGACAATGCAGCCCACAGTTTGTTGGAGCGCACGCTGGATGATTCGGCGAATCGGCGGCTGCTCCTGCCGGAAGCGTTTCTGATTATGGATGAGTTGTTGGCTACATCGCGGCGTTTGATGGCCAATTTGCGGGTGGATGAAACGGCCGTTACTCGCAATCTAACCACATATGGCCTGTTTGCTGGATCGGAACAACTGCTGGCGGCGCTGAGTAAGGCTGGGGCGGACCGGTTGGCGATGCACGGCCGTATCCGCGAACATGCCTTACAAGCCTGGGCAGCCATCAATCAAGGCCGCCCCAACCCGCTTTCTGAACTTCTGTGTACTGACGAGGCGTTTTTACAGTATCTGTCCGTTGATGAAATTAAGAAGCAGTTGGATTATGCAGCATATGTGGGGGATGCGGCGGAGCGGGCGCTAAAGGTCGCGCAAATGCTGCGGCAAGGCGTTGTGAATTCGGTAGGGGCGGGACAGGCGGACTAATACCTTGAATTGAACAAATGGCGTTCCCTCCCGCCTGTCTCGCCCAGGGTGTGGGCGAGACGGCGCGAGGGGAAGATCGTACGCTTTGCCAAAATTATGGCCGCGCCATCCCGCCGCTACGCCAACCGTTGGTAGCAGGCGTTTCTCATGCTGCACCGGGCGCAACGGTTCCAATCATTATGGTCGCGGTCCAATTCGCCATCAAATTGACTGTCGCGCATCTCAGCTAACAGGTCAAGCAGGTCTTCTTCCAAATCGTCGCTGTAATCAATAGCAAAGGCTTTGTCCTGGTATTGGAGGATGCCGTAGGACGGCCGTATTCCATACACCTCATCCACCAGCAAGCAGTACGCCGCCAACTGCAAAACGTGACCTTCCCAGGGTTCTTGCGGCGCGTGGCCCGATTTTATCTCTACCGGCACAATGGAGCCGTCAGTTTGCTGCACCAGGTAATCGGGTTTGCCCACAAGCGCGAAATCAGGCGCAGCCAGCGGCTCGGCATTGGGAAACCACGTCCCGGTGTCGCTGTAAATTACATCGCCATCAGGCAGGCCGCTTTGCTGCCGTAGATTTTGGGAGCGGAACTTGAGCCAAACGGCCGTTCCCAACAGCAGCAGCGTCAACAGCAACGGGAAAGCCATTTCGTTCACAGCCCCATTAGAATTTGGAAAGTGATGAAAGCGACCGTGATGAACAGCAGCGCGTAAGCCAGCCGCCGCGCCCAGAATGATTGTTGTAAGGAACGGCCGTGCGCCTGATGATACTGCTGACCAACCGCCAATTCCCGCACATTCTCCGGCATGTACCCTTTGACCCGCCGCAGCCACCACGCCCGGCGGCAGTAAACGTAATTGCCAATTTCACTTGCCCGAATATATTTATAGCTCATATGTTCTAATTTACATCAGAGTAAGCCAAATTGTCAAGATAAATACGACTAATTTTCCAAACTGCTAATGAGAAAATGATGATACGACGATAGGGTAGGAAGCTTTAACCGGCCTTCTATTTGCGCGCGCGAACAATAAAAATCCCTTCAAAAGCAGGGAGGCGGCCATTTATACGCTCCTCCAACAAGGCAAAATCCAGATACAAATCAACAAACGCCGCCAACCGTCGCCGATTCTGTTCGATCAATTGCGCCCGATCTTGAGGATTTTCTTCATCTACCATATGCAGCAATCCCACGATTTGCGCCAATGAATGAGAACGAACACGCGCCCGCGCTCGTACAATTTCTTTATCCAGAAGAGAAGCTGCATCCCGCGCCTTGTGCCGGGTATTGCTAATGGCCCGGATAAGCTCTGGATTCATCACTACATTCCGATTGTGCGCCAAACCTAAAGCATATTCAAAATTACGCCCAATTTGCCGCCCAATCTCCCTGGCGCGTTCTACGTCAAGCGCTCGATCCAAATCTTTTTGCAGCGCCTCAACCAGTTCCACTACACTATCCAGATCAATATCTCGCGCCTGGGAAATATCCAGACTCTCCGCTCGTTTCACAGCGTCATTCAAAATATTATCCAGGTGATGCGCCTGGGCAGAGCTTATCCGGTCGCGCGCCCGCTGTAAATCATGGAGTTGCGCCCTGATTTCCAGGCCCGGCTCCCGATCCAAATCAAACAGCATGAAGCGGCGGCGGCGCGCCCGCGTGGCAATCAGGTCTTGAGCGCGGTCTAACGTCGCCTCCATCTCTTCTGGACGGTCATCCAAATCCCAATCATACAAAATCCGCTGCTGAAGCTGGCGGCTCATGGTTTGTATTTTGGCTGAATCAGTGAACTCAAAACGGGTACATTTGTAATCTTGCCCATCGGCATACCAATAGCCAATCTCGTCCATGCTGTCGCCGCGGGCGCTGCTTTGTTGGGCGATGTGTTCTCGCTCATCCACACGCGGCAAGCGGTAATGCCATTCATTGCCTGTCTCTCGCCGTGTCAGCCAGTCACAAAAAGCTTGCACATCCGATGGGCGAACCCCAATGATTGGCATCCGGCCCTGCCCGGTTGGGAACCGGGCTGCGGCCCAATGATCGGGCAAATAATAGTTGGCATAAGCTGATTCTTCATCCAAAAAAATCTGATATTCGGCATATGTGATGAAGGCGCTGTCAATGTATTTATCTTCGTCTACTCGCACCAGGCGTCGTAACCGTAGTGTAAGAAACACTTCAGCAGCCAGGTGACGAACATCCGGGCGTTCATGGTCTACGCTTTGGGCCAATTTATCAAAGATAGTCCGCAGTTCCGGTTTCACTTCGCGGGCCTCGTCCAGGCACTCCATGGCCAGGGTCAGGGCAACGACGGAGGGTTTTTTGCGGGTCAGGCACGCTTTAATGATGTTGGTGGCATCGGCCTGTGCCGCGTATAAACGGATTGTTTCGTGCCACCAGCCGTCTTCAACATGCTGCACCAAGCCTGGTTCTAGTTTTTGATCGCGCACATGGACGGCCGCCAAATATTCCTGAAAGGTTAGGTGGGCAAATCCATAAAAACCGGCTTCCCGCTCAACCAGTAAACCGCTTGTATTCTCGACCGTTTTTAAGAAAGCGGAGACAGCGCCTGGCTGTTCGACAACTTCGGCGCCAACAACCCGCCGCAGTGATTTTTCTATGGCCTGGACGGCTTCTGCTTCGGGTATTTCCCGTTTTCTGTGGCGCATCATGTAGAAGGCCATTGTTTCCAAAACGCGCTGTTTTTGGGGCGGGGTAAGTTCATAGGTAATGCCCTTAGCTTGCTGGCGTTTGCCGAGTAAGACTTCGATGATTTCTGAATAGAGTTCTACGCGGCGGCCAGGCAGACTGCTGCGGTAACGGTGTACGGTGGCGATCATGGTAAGCAGGAGGGGATTGACGGCCATGTCGAGCAGGACATGGGTTTGCCGCAGCCGCCATAATAAATCTTCGGCGCCGTTGCGGGCGTCCATGCGCACGCCGGGATCGTCGCGTTGGGCGCTCATAATTTCGTTGGCCAGATACCAGTTGTGAACGAATTGTTGGACTTGTTCGATGGTAAACGGCCGTACTTCCAACACGGTCACATTATGCAGTGGGTTACTGCGGTAGCCAAAGGGGCGCGACGTGATGAGGAAACGGTTACGGCCGTAATTTTCAATCTGCCGATCAACCCAATCCACAACGCGCCGGCGCAGGTCTGGATTGGCTACTTCATCCAGGCCATCGAACATAACCAGGCACTGCCCTTTTTGCAGATGGAGCGCCAGCCAATCATCAGGGAATTCAATATCCCAACGGGCTAACCGCGACTCGGCCGCCGTTACCAGGGAGTAGTGCGGGTTCTTGTCTATCGCTTCGGCATGATCACGTAAAAACAGAAGAATGGGCAGCTTTTTCAACTGTTTGACCGATTCTGGCGCAGCCTTCCCAGCGGCCAGGATTAAAGTCAGATGTTTCAGGAGGGTTGTCTTCCCACTGCCGGGCGGGCCAAGAATGACCAGGGAGTGTTCCGACATCTGTTTGTCAGCGAGGTAATCCAAAAGCCCGTGCCTCCTTTCATCCAGTGACTTGGGCATAGGACGTATGGGATCTGTAGAGGCGCGAAAGCTTGCTTGTGGCCCTAAACTAAGATGGACAAATACCTGCTCTAGTTCCAGGGTAAATGTTCCCTGGGTTGTCAGCCCTTTGACATCGAAGTTACGATGCCGATAGCTTAGGTAGTCCAGGTATTGTTTCCGATATGTCCGGTCAGGGAAAACTCTGTTCAGTAGGCGTTCGTGCATGGGTCAAGCTCCAGCGGGATCAGTATCTATTACAGCCATTCTTTTTTAATCACATACGAACTTGCTTACAACTGGATTGTATAAGCAACGGTCAAACATGACCACGCAGCCTTTCTGAAGATCGGCATCTTTTAGGCAGGAATGATCTGCTATTACCTTACCCTGTGCCCATCCATTATACATGGTTTGTTAAAACGGCCGTATATGTTCTAGCTCTTTGGAATCTCGCAGGATTCGACCGTGTTACCGTATTACCGTATTACGTGTTACGTATTGCGTAAGGTCTCTCCGGATACGTAGTACACAATATATCCTGTCAACCCCGCCAATTCCTGAAGAGCCTATGTTCTTAGCTCGACTTTGTACATTCCTAACAGATTGCTTCCAAACCGTACTCGACCGCGTGGGTTTGTATTCAAATAATATTTGCATGTCACTCTTTTATGCGATGTTCAAATATTCGTACTCGAGTAAAGTTGCATTGACTAAAATCAGATTCTCACTCTGGTTACAAAATTATCTGGAAATATTTCTGATTTCGAATTTTGTACAAAGTCGAGCTTAGGGTTCGTTCAAAATT
>JAJRYT010000210.1 GCA_024275635.1 Chloroflexota bacterium
ACTGTAAGCCGGTCATTTTTGTCGTTGCCGGGCAGGTCTGATGGCAAACGCTCTCACCTGGCTGGCTTGTTGTGTTGTCTCTGTTCGTTTGTTAATGTGCGATGGGCTTTTTTGCCCGTTTGATCGCAAAACTCAAGTAATGAGTGATCATACTCAGGAATGATAAATTACCTTTACGCTTTCCGCCATACTGGGCGGCCCTTATGGTCGCCTAAAAAGTGTAAAGGTCATTTTGCTTAAAATAACCCACGCCCAAATTTACAATAACGGTGTGACAACAGCTTCTAATTCTTCGGGCGAAATCATGCCAGTGTGGATGTATTGGATGACGCCGTCACGGTCAATGATGAGGGTCGTGGGGAAGCTGCGAACCTGGTATTGGTCCACGATTTTGCCGGCAGGGTCGAGTAGAACGGGAAAGGTAAAGCTGCTGGTTTCGATGAACGGCCGTACCGTCGCTTCACTTTCCCTGACATTCACAGCCAAAACAACCAATCCTCTATCCTGATACGCTTGATAAAACGCATTAATGCCGGGCATTTCAGCTTTACAGGGCGGGCACCAGGTCGCCCAAAAGTTAACCACAACCACTTCATCAGCATAGTTTTGTAAACTAATTTCACCGCCGGATAAAGTGTCCGCGGTGAAAATTGGTGCCTGGTATCCTTGGATTGGCGCCGTATTAAGGCTGTTTAAGTCAATTTCTTGAAAGGATGATCGTAGTGCAAATGCGAACAGAGCCAGGGCTATGACCAGTAAAATTGCGGCGGTAATATGTGACCGATTATTGCGCTGCTTTTGTTTACGGGGCGCGTGCTTTCTGTAACTTCCTTTTTGCGGTTTACTCATGCTATTAATGTCTCCTGTTTCTCTCTAAAAATGTACCGCATGCCATCTCAATTAGATGCAGTTTGATGAAAAAGGTGACAGATGAGTGGCGGGATGACGGGGTAGTGCAATATCCGTATTAGTTTGTTAATCACCAAGAATGTGGGAACGAACCGAATGAATGTGCCTGATTGAATCCAACTTCCTGAGTAAATGCTGTGAAAAGGGTCTATCTGCCGCCTGTCCTCTGGTAAAGTCATCAGAATTGCTTATGATCTGATCGTACTGTATATCAGGTGAGCGAAGAAGGTTCCCCCTATTCGTCATCAAACGTCATCAAATTGGCATAATCATCTTCATGGAGTTGCTATGGCAAAAAGAAAACAACGTAAACGACAGCCGGTCACACCAAAGCGTAACCCACGCCGGACGACAATCATTATTGGCGCGATTATCCTCGGCGTCATCGCCTTAGGCTATTTGCTATACCTGGGGTTACAGCCGGCAGAAGCCATCGCCGGCCTCGTCAATTTTGGGCGGCAAACACGCGGGCATGACAGCGCCGTCCAAATCGAGTTTAGCGACTTGCCGCCAACCGGCGGCACACACAATCCTGCATGGCAAAATTGTGGCATTTACACAGAGCCGGTACGGCCGGAAAATGCCGTCCACTCCCTCGAACACGGCGCAGCCTGGATAACCTACCAGCCCGACTTGCCGACCGAGGAAATAGCCGCGCTGCAAGATTTTGTACGCGGCCAGACTTTTATCATTTTAAGTCCCTATCCCGATCAACGCAGCCCGGTAGTAGCAACAGCCTGGAGTGTTCAAATTGAACTGGAGTCAGCGACAGATAGCCGCTTGGCCGATTTTATTGACCGCTATCGTCTCGGCCCAACCACGCCAGAGTTAGGAGCAACTTGTAGTGGCGGTATTGGGGATCCTTTATCCTAGCCTGGACAAGCCAGAAAAGATAATCTGCCTACACTGAAAGCGCTAGTGTCCAGTACCAATTCAAATTCTCTCGCCGCTTAATTAAAATCAGTTATGATCAGGGGTATGCGTAAACATACCCCTTTTTTATTGATTTTACTGGCCTATTTTGTCCTCGGCGGGCTGTATGCCAGCTACACACCGAACTGGCAGGCACCCGATGAGCCGGCGCACTATAATTATGTCAAGCAATTAGCAAACGGCCGTTTCCCCGTCATGCAGCAAGGCGACTACAACGAAACCTACAAGAACGAGGTGGTCGGCTCCGGATTTGCGCCGCAGTACTCGATTGATCCCATCACTTACGAAGATTGGCAGCCGCCGCTTTATTACCTGCTGTTAACGCCGGTTTTTTGGCTGACAAACGGCTCTCTGCTGGCGCTGCGGCTCGTTTCTGTCCTGTTGGGCGGGGGTGTGGTCGTTTTGGCGTATGCGTTGGCGCGGCGGCTGTTTCTCGATGCGATGTGGGCGGCGTGGGGAACGGCCGTCTTCGTCGCCTTCCTCCCCCAACACTTGTCCATCATAGCCTCCGTCAACAATGATGCCCTGGCAGAATTGTTGATTGCCGCAATTTTGTTTGTGCTGGTAAGAGACCAGAGATTGGAGATTGGAAACTGGAGATTGTCAGGATTGGGCATTTTACTGGGGTTGGGCTTTTTGACAAAGGGAACGGTTTATCCGATGGCGCTGGTCATCGGGTTGGCCCTGCTCTGGCGATTCTGGAACGACTGGCGCGGTCTGATTCGGGCCGGGTTGGGGACATTCACGCCTGCCTCCTTGCTGGGCGCTATCTGGTGGGGGCGCAACATCGCCGTCTACGGCGGGCTGGACATCCTGGGCAAAGCAGCTCACGACGCCGTTGTCATTGGCCAACCGCGCACCGCCGACTGGATTGCCGTGCAGGGGTTTGGCCCGGTTGCCCGCCAGTTTATCCAGACGACGTTCAACAGCTTTTGGGGACAATTCGGCTGGATGGCGCTGCCGATGAACAATCCCGGCTGGCTGTATCCGCTGTTGTGGGTGGGAACGGCCGTTGCCCTTTCAGGCTTACTCCTCAATCTCCAGTCTCTAATCGCCAATCGCCAATCACCAATCATCAATCTTCCATCTTCCATCTTACTCATCACTTTTCTGCTAACGTTCACCGTCCACCTCGGCTACAACATCACCTTCGTCCAGCATCAGGGACGCTACCTGTTCCCGGCGCTGATTCCGATTGGCGTTGGCGTGGCAGTTGGGCTGGGCGCGTGGCTGGCGCTGGCGCAACGACTGCCGTTTCTCAAACGCTATTCGTTTTTACCCAATTTAATTCCGTTGGGATTGGGGTTGGGGCTGGCGGCGCTGGATTTATGGGCGCTGTTCCGCATCATCGTACCAAACTTGTAAAACGATTGGGCAAATTGTTTTACACGATTCGGGAGCCTTTGGGGCCGGAAACGGTGACCATTTCCCAGGTCATGGAATCAGTCCGCAGGATGATTTCGCGGATTTGGTTGTGGGGAAGCATGATGAGCAAGTGACGGCCGTTGCCATCCACCCACTGCCGCCCCTGCCCCACCGCCACCCAACCCCCATCCACCGCCACCCGCCGCACCCGGACGGAACCATCAGGGGAAAAAGTGCAATCAACGCCGATTTTTATCATTGTATCGCCTTTTCTGTAATCGGTAATCCGTATTCGGTATTCCGTATTCGGTATTCCGTATTCCGTATTCCGTATTCCGTTTACGGATTACGATTTACGGTTTACGGATTACGGTTTACGGATTACGGATTACGGATTACGGTTTACGGATTACGGTTCACGGGCCACCGTTCACCGCTTCCGCCAAAACCAGGCCAATTTACGATACTTCACCCATTCGTAATACATCATATACAGGCTTAGGCGTAAGCCGTGACGGCCGTCCTTATACCCACCCAGCGTTACGTAACGCCAATGAAATTGTCGCAAAGGCTGGAGGATAAAATTATGTGGGCGGGGGCGGACGCCCTGCTCTTTGAGGATTTTGGCCTCATAGGTGGAGTAAGCGCGCTGTGTGTGATGGAAATGGGCCACATCGCGGTAGTTGTGGTGGATGAGCACATTTTCCAGGTAGCCAATCTCGCCATCCACCACAGCAATTTCATGGACAGGGCGTTCGTAGCGCACTTGGCCGTGTTTGAACAACCGTAGTTGGTGATCAGGGAACCAGCCTGCGCCCAGCGTCAGCTTACCGAAGATGTAGTTGTGACGAGGCACGTACCAACCCATCTCCGGCCGTTCGGAGATGGCGCTGCGGATTTCAGCGGCCAACGGCTCTGTGCCCCGCTCGTCGGCGTCTACAAAAAAGACCCAATCGGTCCGGATGGCGTCAAGGGCGGCGTTGCGTTGTTGAGCGTAATTTTCAAAGTGAGATTGGCAGATTTCTGCGCCACACTCCTGAGCTAGGGCGACCGTCTCATCTTGACTATACGAATCGAAAACAACAACTCGATCCGCCCAGTGCAGGCTTTCGATACATGCCTGGATATGGTCGGCTTCGTTGAGGGTGAGAATGACGGCCGTTAACTCAGGATCGAGGGATGAGGGCTGAGGAATGAGGGATGAGGATTGGGGACTACTTGTCGCTTGCATTTTTGCTGCGCCAGAGGGCGGCGGCTTCCTGGTAAGCGCGTCTGAGTTGGGGGTCTGTGGCCTGCGCCGCTTTGCGCCCCATCCCTTTGTCAACCAGCCAGGCCGCCAACCAGGTCTTGAAACGGCCGTAATGCCGCTCATACAACTGCGCCCGGCTCTGCCATAAATTGATGAGGGATTGGGCCGGAATCTGGCGCGTGCTTTCGCCGCCGTAATGGACAATTTCCGCCGCCGGTACGGTATAAATCTCCCAACCCGCCTGCCGGATGCGCCAGCCCCAATCAATCTCCTCGCAGTACATATGGAAAGATTCATCAAAGCCGCCGGTCGCCTCGACCACGTCGGCGCGGACAAGCATGGAGGAACCGAGGATAAAATCAACGGGAAATGGTTCGCCATCGGGCCGGTACAGACGCCGAGGATAACGGCCGTTCCAACGACTCTCGTACAATCGGGGCGGCAGGGGAAACAGGTCAAACAACAACTGTCTGATGCCAGGAAACGCAAACGCACTGTGCTGGAAACGGCCGTCGCCGTACACTAATCGAGGGCCAACCATGCCCGCTTGCGGCCGTTCCTCCAAGCAGTTGACCAGGTGCGTCAAGGAGCCTTTGCCTAACACCGTGTCCGGGTTGAGAATGAAATAGGCGCGTGGATTTTCGGCCGCTGCCGCCGCTGCCATTCCCTGGTTGTTGGCCGCGCCAAAGCCGGGGTTATGCTCATTCACAATCAAATTGATATGGGGAAACAGATCGGCAACCAGTTCAGCCGTGCCATCCGTCGAAGCGTTGTCAACCACCCAGATTCCCACTTGCAACCCGGAATAGGTCGCTGCGGCACAAATAGAACGCAGGCAGTCAGCCAGGTAATTGCGTACATTCCAGTTTACAATGATGACGGCAATGTCAAGCATAGTTTTTATGATTGATGATTGAAGATTTGGTAATACATAAAGTCCAATCTTTAATCATCACTTATTAATCCCTCATAAAGATCATCGGTCACTGGTTCTAGTCCGGCCCAGCCATAGAAATCGGTAGAGCAGAGGGCGTTGACGCACGCTTCGGAGGCAGCAAACGGGGGGAGAACGGCCGTTACCTGCCGCGCCAATCCCAATGGGAAATCAGCCCCAAACGCCACCGTCTCGTTAGGAATTTGCGGGCTGAGAGCGACGATTTGCGTTTCGTTATAAATTCCCGGCGTCGTGTCAAAGATACTGGCGCGAGCGTCGCGCAGACGGTAGCCGCCAAATTCCACCTCGCCCCACACAATGACGTAACCGATAGGACTGCGGCTGGGCGGCACGCCCAACCGCCGCCAGATTTCCGGCGCATCTTCGCCGTACTGCCACAATCGCTCCTCGTAAGGCAAAATGGGCGGGATATAGGCCGCCGTCACAAAATCTACTTCCCGGTTGTAAAGCGCCAGCATCAGGCTGCTGGTGGTTGGGAATTCAACAATTTCGCCCGGTTCCACACCGGCAGCGGCCAATTGGGTTTGGATTGCCAGGAATTCGGGGACACTGGCCGTGTTCACCACGCCCCAACTGCGCCCGGCCAAATCCTCGACCGTATTCAAGCCGCTGTCGCGCCGGGTGACGATCATTCCCGCCTGCCAGGTGAGGCCATCGGGCTGAACGGACACCAGGCCGGGCTGGACGCCGCATTGGGCCTGGGCCTGGGCCGTCCCGGCAGCCGATAAAATGGCGATGGCGTCTTGCGGCGCGGCACACATCAACTCAATGACCATTTGCTCGCTGTCTAAAATGCCAATTTCAAATTCTAGTCCGGTGGCAGCGGCCAGGGTTTGGGCCAGAGGTTGGGCGCGGGTGGCGATAACGGCCGTTTTCACTACCGGCGGGAACAATAGCTGCACAGGCCGTTCTGTTGAACCCAACGGCGATCTGGTCACTTCAACCACAATTTCTTCGGGGACGATACGGGTGACTTCCTGGGTGATGACGCGGGTGACGGGAACGGCCGTTTCCGCCGCCGTCACATGACCGCCCTCAACCACAACCAACCGGGTTACTTCCACAAAAGCCACCTGGGGCTGGCACGCCGATAACAACAGCCAACCAGCCAGCACACTCGCCAATAAACCTGCGAATTTCATTTTACTCATATAATCGCCAACAAAAAGATGTCGCCAAAACTACTATCGGAGCGTGGCTCACCGCGCCCCAACACAGCTTATCATAGTTTAGCCCGCCAATCGACGAAAAGGCAACGAATGCTCAGACTGGTTTAAGGTGAGCAAAGTTTTCACGTTCCCAGCTTGAGTTTCGATCATTTTTGGGTCTCTGGGATTTCGCGTGGTTAGTTCGCCGGATGGTTAATTTTTTGACACGAAGGGCACGAATTTTCACGAATTTTCACGAATTTTCTTATTATTCGTGTCATTCGTGTTATTCGTGTCAAGTTTTTTCCTCGACCCCGCGAAATCCTAAAGAACCTCATTTTTTACGGAAGTGCTTGATGGTGATAATAATAACGGCCGTTACCACACCCAATACCGCCAACAGCGACAAAATATACCCAATATTAAATCCAACCGCCTCCATTTTTTCCTCCTAATAACGCTCCCTTGACGTCAAAACCCGGTCACACTCTACGAAAAACCAGGCTGCTATTACCCTGACTTTATGGTTTTTAGGGGTCTATCTCTCCGGAAACTTGAAGTTTCCGGAGAGATAGGGTTGCTAAACCCCTCATTTTTAGAAAGTCGCGGTACTATACCCGCATCACATAAACATGTCATCCTGTAAACACAATGGGCTATTTCCCCGGAAACTTGAAGTTTCCGGGGAAATGTTGTCAATTGTAAGATATTCATTGGAAAACCCATCCAGATATTGACGACAGGGGCAACAATATGACAAAATCTTCGTATAAACTAATGTCACTTAAGGAGACATGTAATGGAAACGCTTATCATGAAATATGGATTGATCACTTTGCCGACCGTATTAACCGGCCTCTATCTCCTGCGAGTGTTGCAAAAGCTTTATCAGGAAAAATCAAAGCAGAAGCGGCAGCCCGCTCCTATCACGATTAGAAGAGAGGATTAGAAAACAATGTTCTTCGACCCACTTTACCTGGTTTTTGCACTGCCCGGCCTGCTGCTGGGCATGTGGGCAAAGTCCCGCGTCAATAAGGCGTTCAACAAATATACGCGCGTGCGCACCCTACGCAATGTGACCGGGGCCGAAGTTGCCCGCGCCTTGCTGGATGCTCAGGGTCTGTATGATGTCGCTATTGAGGAAACCAACGGCTACCTCAGTGATCATTATGATCCACGCAGTAAGGTTTTGCGCCTGAGTCCCGATGTTTATCGCACGCCCAGCGTGGCGGCGGCTGGCATCGCTGCTCATGAAATGGGCCATGCCATCCAGGATGCCAGGGGATACGCGCCATTAAATCTACGGAGCGCTTTGGTTCCGGCGGTGCGATTTGGCAGCAGTCTAGGCCCGTGGATTTTCATTGCCGGGTTCTGGCTCCAATTCACGACGCTGGCCTGGGTTGGCGTGATTTTGTTTGCGGCCAGTGTGGTCTTCGCTCTAGTCACGTTGCCGGTGGAGTTTGACGCCAGCCGGCGGGCTAAGAAGCTGCTGGTGAGTCATGGCATTTTGGTCGGCGATGAGATGACAGGGGTGGACAAGGTGTTGGATGCGGCCGCCTTAACGTATGTGGCTTCGGCCGTGGCCGCCATTGGTACGCTGCTTTACTATGTCCTTTTACTAACCGGCGGCCGCCGCCGTTAAAAATTAGGTGCGGGCGTTTTTTTTAGACCCCTCAGGCTGACTTACATCAGCCTGAGGGGTCTTTTGTTTCACTCTCGATTTTGTTGTCAGTTACTGGTGAATTGGGTATAAATCGGCCAGCGTTTTGCTATTACGTTGTAAAATCTGCATATGGTTCGGTGGGAGGGAATGATGTCCAAGCGTGTTTTTTGGTTATTGTTAACGGCCGTTCTGCCAACGACCTTGCTCCTCATGCTGCCTGCTTTACCCGGCATGGCCGCAAATTCTGCCTCCGTTTGGCAAACCGGTTCGTCCACTCTGCTCATTGACGCTGTTTTATATGACGGCCTGGAATCAAATGACACGGATGAAGCCGTCCAGATACGCAATATCAGCAGCGGCGCCATCCCCATTGGCGAGTGGCAGTTGTATGACGGCGTCTCCAAAGCGACGATCCCCACCGGTACCGTTCTGGCCGCCGATCAATCCCTGTGGTTAGCCAAAGACAGCGCCGCTTTTGCCCGGCAATTTGGTTTTCTGCCTGATTTTGAGGTCGCCGACAAGAATTCATCCGTACCTGATCTATCCGGCGTCTGGCCCGGCTTTGCCAATGCGGGCGATGAGGTGATTTTACTGGATAGCGCCGGTACGGTTGTGGATGCGTTGGTTTATAAAGGGGGAAACACAAGTCAAACAGGCTGGTGGTCAGGCACGGCCGTTTTCCCCTACCGCGGCGGCAACTTGTTCGGTCAGGAGGGACAAATCCTCTACCGGCGGCGCGACCCGGCCACCGGGCAGCCCGTACCGGACACGAACACGGCCGCCGATTGGGCGCAGGCAGTAGATGATGTGATTAACGGCCGTAAAATCCGCTACCCCGGCTGGGATTTAGACACGTTCTTCTTCACGGCGCAGGTGACGGAAACGGCCGTTCTCACCGTCGCCATCGCCCCCGACAACGCTTACCAGGCCATCATTGATGAAATCAACCAAGCGGCAACCAGTCTGCAAATCGAAAGCCTCACCTTCGAAAACATCGCCATTAACAACACCCTCATCCAGGCGGCCGCGCGCGGCGTTTCCGTCACCCTCCTGCTGGAAGGCAGCCCCACCGGCGGCCTATCCGATCAGGAAAAATATATTTGCCAGCAGCTTGAACTGGCCGGGGGACGCTGCTGGTTCATGATTTCCAACAGCAGCGCCCACATTGCCGACCGCTACCGCTACCTGCACGCCAAATTCATCCTCATTGATGACCAGCGCGTCATCATCAGCAGCGAAAACCTCAGCCCTAACAGCCTGCCCAGCGACGATAAAAGTGACGGAACCTGGGGGCGTCGCGGCGTGGCCCTCATCACTGACGCCCCCGGCGTCGTCAGCCATGTGCAGCAAATTTTCGATCTCGATTTCGACCTCACTCATCACCGCGACATCACCGGTACATCGTATATTGGCCCGCCGCCAGTCGGATTCAGTCCCATTACCGAAACCGGCGGCGTCACCTACACGGTGCGCTACAGTTCTCCGGCCAGATTTGCCGGTACGTTTGCTTTCGAATTGGTGCAGTCGCCGGAAAACAGTCTGCGTGATCAGGATGGGCTGCTGGGGTTAATTAATCAGGCCGGGTCGGGAGATATGGTGTTGGTGGAGCAGTTGTCGGAACGGCCGTATTGGGGGCCATCCACAAGCAACCCCGCCGCCGATCCCAACCCCCGCCTGGAAGCCTACATCAACGCCGCCCGGCGCGGGGCCACCGTCCGCCTGCTCCTGGATGAATATTTTGACGATGGGGATGCCGTGAGCAACACTGCCACCTGCCAATACGTCAAAACAATTGCCCAAAATGAGGGCCTGGCGCTGGACTGCACCCTGGGCAACCCGGCCGGATTGGGGATTCATAACAAGATGGTATTGGCGCAGATAAACGGCCGCGGCGCCATCCACATCGGCAGCTTGAACGGCAGCGAACAGTCCAGCAAGGGCAATCGAGAACTGGCTTTACAAGTCCAATCCGACGGCGCATTTGCGCTGCTGGCCGACATGTTCAATCGGGATTGGCCTCATCGCAGCTATCTCCCCATCCTTCTCAACAACTTCATCGGGCCGGCCGACCATATTCTGATCAGCGAAATCCTCTATGATTCACCCGGCTACCCCGACGACGCCGAATTTATCGAACTGGTCAACCCCACCGGCTCCCCTGTGGATCTGAGCGGCTACAGCCTGGGCGACGCCGTCAACCGGAGCGACTACGAGGATGTGCGTCGCTTCCCTCTCAACACCATCATCAACGCCCACAGCGCATTACTCATCGCTACAACTGCCACCGGCTTCCTGGCCGATTATGGCATCAAGCCAAACTTTGAAATTCTGAACACAGATGCGACTGTACCCGATTTAATTGACGACACAACCTGGGGGGATACCAGCACGCATCTCCGCCTGGGCAACACAGGCGATGAGGTCATCTTGCGAAACATGGCCGATGCGGTAGTAGATGTGGTGACGTATGGCAGCGGAAATTTCCCTGGCGTAACTGCCTGTCCGCTGGTCATCATAGCCAATGCCAGCCTGGAACGGCGTCCTTACTGGCGCGACACGGATAATTGCCCGGTCGATTTTGCAGAGAATCCTTTCCCCACACCGGGCACATTAACCCAATGACAGTTGAAAGCAAAAAAGAGCCTGCTGCTTTGCCATTCATGCAGCAGGCTCCGCCATTAACTTAAATCAATCTCTGTTAAGTGCCCAGGGTAAATACTACGAAGCTTAACGAAACGATTTAGTCGCCAAAGAGATCCGCCGGGTCAATACTATCACTGCCGCTTGGATTACCCAACGGCGATCCAGCGCGTGTGCTAATCATCCCTTCATAAATAATAGCGGGAACTTCATAGGCAGCACGCTGTTCTTCATTGACACATTCTTTCTCAGGCAAGTGTTTCATTTTAACTCCTTCAAGATAGGATACCCTTATATTTTTGTTGAACACCAAGTTAATACATTATCCTCAAACAATTAACATATGTCAATTCAACCAATTGTCCTAATTCTAAGCAATTCCAAGTCTATCATGTACAACTAATCTTACAGAGCAGCTTAAACGGATGGAAACGGGCAGCTTATTTCTGGACAGCTATCTAGGCATCGCATCCGCCGGCCAGACAGGCAAATTCCTGGGCGGCTGTGGTCAGGTCTTCTTCTTCGTAGCGGTAAATCTTGGAAAAATCAATTTCGGGGAATTCCGCCGCTAACTTTTCATACTCTTCGGGCGTGATCTCAATATAAGGCATCTGGTCGTATTGGGCGTCGTAGGCGGGCAGGAAGGCCATGCCGCCCACTTTATCCTGGTGTTCCCAAATCCATTTTATGATGTCTAACACCTCGTTAGGGTGGTATGTGATGGTGACGCTGGGGTTGTGTTCGGTGTAATGGGTTTTGTTTTGCAGCCAGTAACTGCATTGTTCCAGAGCGGTGTGCTTGTTGCGAGTAACGGCCGTTTCCGGGGCCTTGACTGGGAAATGAACCACCCAGGTATTGGCTTCCTCCCGCGTCTGGCCGTTCTCCGGGTCCATGGGCACGCCGGCATCCCGCAGCACCTTACGCACCGGCGTATGTGCCCCCACCCGCACGTTACGAATGTAGTACGACGCCCAACGCGCATGCAGCCCGGAAGATGAGTTCAATAATTGTGACGAATTACCCGATGGCTTGACGCAGGTTGTCGCCGCCGATTGGTTAATCCCCAAAAGCTGCGCGTACATCTGGTTCGTTTCTACCGCCACCTCGCGCAAACGAGATTGAATTTCTGGGTCTTGCGCCGCCGGGCTGTCCATCTGACCATTCAGATCAACGCCCAACAAACGTTCTTCGACACAATTCTTTTTCCACGTTTCGCGCAAGCCGGGGAAATAGGTGGCCATAGATTGGATCGTGCCAATGATAGTCGCCAATTCCACCTTCTCGCGCAGGCTCTCGTAATCATCCTCGGCGCGGGCGACAGCGCTGGTGAGGTTGCAGAATTGATATGGTTTGAGAAAAATTTCGCCGCACGGATTTGTGCCAAACTCGGCAATCTTACGACGCTTCGGCTGATTTTCGATGGCCGCTTTGCGATTAAAAATACCCGGCTCGCCCCGTCCCGATTCCACCATGTCCAACACAAAGCGGGTGATTTCCGCCTGTGTCAAATCCCGTTCCGGCCATACGGCCGAATTATTAGCGTTCCAACGCTGGCTGTTATTACGCCAGAAATCGCCGTCCTTGCAGTGCAGCATCTCCCGATCATCATAGTCAAACAAGGAAATCATGGCCGTGCGCCGCACGCCGCCGGAAACGGCCGCATCTCCCACCGCACACATGATATCATGAGCGTCTAACGGCCGTAAAAATCCGCCCTGGCGCGCTAAAATACGGGTACGGGTAAAATCCAACATCTTACGCAGCGGTTCCGGCCCGGACGCCCGCCCGCCCTTTACCCGCAGCGGCGCGCCGGCCAGCCTCACTTCCGAATAATCAAAAACAACATCCTCGCCGGCAAACCAGGCTTCAATTCCCTGGCGCACGGCCGCCGCCCAGCCCTCAGACGAATCAGCGATGACATACGTCTCCGCCGCGCGGCCCGACTGCCGGGCGATGCGCGGGAACTGTTCCACATAGCGCCGTTCTACCGAGAAACCAACGCCGCAGCCGCTCATGGAAATGATCAGCGCCTCCACAAAAGCGTCAATACTATCTACCGGCATGTAGGAACAGTTGTAAATAGCGATATTATTGCGCCGCGCCGCCGGGCCGGCCATCGCCAGCAGACGCATGGAGGGCATCACCTTCATATTCAAAATGCCCTGCCGGATGCGCTCATACGTTTCGCCAGGCAGGCGGTAGTCAGACAGTTCCCGCAGAAATTCAACAGCCCGATCGACCGTCTCCACCCAGGTTTCGCGGCGGCCCAGGTCATAATTAAAGCGAGAATATTTATCATAAAATTGGAATTTTTGCAGTTGGGTGGGGAAATACTGGTCTGATTCGGCAAAAGCGTCGCGTACTTCCGGGGGGACGGGACGCTCGGTACGCATTTTGGCATGTTCGGCGCGGTAGAGGATGTAATGTTTGGCGGCATCGTACTCGCCGGCCGCTTGCAGTACCAGTTCTACAATGTCTTGCACACCCTCAACGGTGGGCAAATCATACTTGGCGGCAACAACATTGCCAACCCGATGGGCGATCTCGGACACCGGCGTCTCCGGCTCTTGATCAATACTCACAAAACAACGCCGGAGGGCGTCTTCGATACGCTCAATTTCAAAGGGAACGATACGGCCGTCTCGCTTCACAATCTGCTTCGGCAGCGCCACTTTGAAATAAATACTGTCCCTTTCAAAATTCTTTGTACCGTTATGACCATTCTGCCCCTGCCGCTTTTCCGTTTTTTCCAATAATTGCGTTTGATCCTTTACTGATCGCTCACTTGTCATAACCAAAAATTCTCCTATTGTGCGCAAGTACTGCTTTTTAATTGTTAACGTATTGAAATGGGCGAGAATCGCTCGTTACTCTCCTTCTAATAAGCGATCTATTTCACCCCGAATAGAAACGAGATCATCCAAACCCAGGTAAACGATAGCATAGCGAATATAAGCCACTTCATCCAAATCCTTGAGCTTTTTGATGACCTTGTCCCCCACCAGGCGTCCCTTTACCTCGGCCCGACCCAACTGCTGCAACTCAGCTTCTATTTCCCCGGCAATGCGCTCAATATCTGTCGCTGCCACCGGCCGCTTTTCACAGGCAATACGAATGCCCGCCAGCAGCTTCTCGCGCGAGAATTCCTCCCGCGTTTTGTCCCGTTTAATGATGAGCGGCGTGGCCAGAATCGGTCGTTCATACGAACTGAATCGTTGTTCACAACTATCACAAACACGCCGCCGCCGCGTACCGCCGCGCGTGTCATGGCTGGTATCAATAACCCGTGTTTTGGAATGATCACAATACGGACATTTCATGATTTGTTTCTCCCATCAATCAGATAAACCCATATAACAGGATAAACCAGTGATTAGATGTCGGGGCTACCAAATGCGGGGGTTATCGGCTGCTATGCCCCCATATTTACCGGTACAGGAGCAAAATTATAGCATACAGCCTTCAGCCTGACAAGGCGATTTCTGGTTCTAAACCTTAAAATGTTTGTTCTATTTTCCCACTCTGGTAAAGGAAATGTTGCTGGGGACTAGAGACTGGAGATTGGAGACCAGGGATTCAATCTCCAATCTCTAGTCTCCAGTCTCCAATCTCCCTTCTATCATTTATTAGGCCGTTTGCGTAAGAAGGCGGGAATGTCCAAATCGTTTACCCGAAATTGGGGTATTTCGCGCTGGGGGATGTTGGGGCGGGAGGAACGGCCGTAATCAACAGGCTCCGCTTCTCGTTTGGGCTGATTTTGTGGCAGGGAGCGGCTGGACGGCCGTGTCATCGTGCGTATCAGGGGAGCGCCATGATCAAAGCCGGTGGCAATGACGGTGATACGAATCTCATCTTCCATCATCTCATCAATCACTGCGCCAAAAATCAGGTTCACGTCTGCATGGGCAGTTTCTTTGATGATGGACGCAGCCTGGTTAATCTCAAACAGGCTCAAATCTGTGCCGCCGGTCACGTTGAAC
Organism: Chloroflexota bacterium; assembly: GCA_024275635.1. Classification (GTDB taxonomy): domain Bacteria; phylum Chloroflexota; class Anaerolineae; order Promineifilales; family Promineifilaceae; genus JACKCC01. The sequence goes on from JAJRYT010000210.1 coordinate 14,843, forward strand.
AGGATGCCGCGCGCGCCGTCAATCGTCACATCCAGCAGGCGGCTGGACAAGGCTTGCTCGGCGGCGATACGCGCCCGGTCTTCGCCAGTTCCGTGCCCAACGGCCATCAACGCCGCGCCGCCCAGGGACATGATAGTCTTCACATCAGCGAAGTCCAGGTTGATGAGACCGGGCACGGTGATCAGCTCGCTGATGCCGCGAATGCCCTGGTGCAGCACCTCATCGGCTATGCGGAAGGAGTCGAGTAAGGACATGCGCTTGTCGGCCATTTCCAACAGCCGGTCATTAGGAATGACGATGAGGGTATCCACATGCTCTTTAAGTTGTTCGATACCAGCTTCGGCTTTGCGGGCAGCGTGGTTACCTTCGAAGGTAAACGGCCGTGTCACTACCCCAATCGTCAACGCCCCCTCTTCGCGGGCCGCTTTGGCCACGAGCGGAGAAGCGCCAGTTCCCGTACCGCCGCCCATGCCGGCCGTCACAAACACCATGTCGGAGCCGTGCAAAATTTCATGCAGATCTTCCAGCGACTCTTCGGCTGCTTTGGCGCCAATTTCGGGATCGCCGCCGGAGCCAAGCCCGCGACGGCTGCGCTCGCCAATAAGCAAGGTCTGCCGAGCGCGGCTGCCGGCCAGCGCCTGCTGGTCAGTATTGATGGCCACAAAGTCCACCCCGGCAATATTTTCGTCAATCATACGATTGACGGCGTTATTGCCGCCGCCGCCCACGCCGACAACCCGGATTACGGCCGTTCCTTCCGTCTTAGGCATCATCTTCATGTTCGTTTGTGCATTCATTCCATTATCCCTCTAAAAAAGTTACGAAGTGGCAAAGTGGCAAAGTGCTAATCTGCCAAACTCACTCCTCAATCATCAATCTTCAATGATTATCCCGGCAAAAGCGCCTTCAAAAACGACCCGAAGCGCCGCCCCCACTGCCCCTGACGCGGCGGACGCGGTCGGTAAACGTGATTCTCACTCATCGCCCAACGCAATAAGCCCACACTCGTTGCATAAGCCGGGCTGTGCAGCGTATCCACCAGCCCATGTAAATTCTTTGGCGCAGCCACGCGCGCCGGGACATTCAACACCCGCTCGGCTACCTGCGTAATCCCCCGTAACTGCGCCGACCCGCCCGTCAAAACAATGCCCGCCGGCAGCAAGCCGTCATAGCCAGACTGCCTGATCTCCTGCAAGATAAGCTGAAAGATCTCCTCCACCCGCGCCTCGATCACATGCGCCAAGTCCTGACGGCCGACTTGGATCTTCTCACCGCCAAACGGCTCTACCGTAAACACCGTGCTGGCGTCAATCTCCTCCGGGCGGCAATCCCCGTACTGAATTTTGACCTGCTCGGCCACATCAAACGGCGCGCGCAAGCCAATGGCAATATCATTAGTCACATGATAGCCGCCAACCGGGAACACTTTCGTGTGCCACACTTTACCCTGTGTGAACAAAGCCATATCCGTCGTGCCGCCGCCAATATCGGCGATGATGGCGCCCATATCCCGCTCCGACGACTCCAGCGCCGCTTCGGCCGAGGCCAACGCATTTAACACAAATTCCTCAGCCTGGATGCCGACATTATCGGCGCATTGTGCCAGGTTTAGTAAAGCTGGCGTAGCCGCGGTGACGATATGGGTTTCCACTTCCAGCCGCGCCCCATGCATGCCGATGGGACTACGCACGCCGCTCTGGTTGTCAATGATAAAACTACGCGGGATGAGATGGACGATTTGCCGGTTTTGCGGGATGGGAATAGCCTGGGCCACGTCCAACGCCCGCTCAATATCCTGCACAGTTACGCCATTATCGGAACGGCCGATCGCCACCACGCCCTGATTATTCGTCGAACTGATATGTTCGCCAGCCATGCTAACCAGCGCCTGCGACAGCTCATAACCGGATGTTTGTTCAGCCTTCTCAATGGCCGCCGAGATGGCAACAGAGGCCTCGGCCACGTCTACGACCATACCTTTGCGCATCCCCCGCGCCGGTTCAACGCCCAGCCCAATGATTTGCAGCCGCCCTTCACGCACAGCGCCCACCAACGCGCAAATTTTTGTTGTCCCTACATCCAAACCAAAAATGATTTCTTCCATTGCTTTAATCGTGTACAAGTTTACAAGTGGGCAAGTTTGCAGGTCACTTGCCCACTTGCCGCTTACTTACCTACTCAACTCGGTAATACGGTTTCTCCTGATTGCTTACACTGATGTAACGGGGCGTCAAACCGCGCGCCAGCAGATCATCAGCAATCGCGTCATAAATAACCAGTTTCTGTTCCATATCATCGCCTGTTCCGAAGTAGACGCGCCAGCCACGGCCGTCCTGATAACTCAACCCGGAAGATTGCCGATAATACAGTTTTTCGATGTTGGGCCGCAGATTGCGTAACTGCTGCGCGCCAGCCAAAACATCGTCAGGCATAAAGGCTAAACTCGGCTGCGGTGCAGCATTGGTTAATTCCGCGTCAGATTGGGGTAGGACGGCCGTTTCTTCAATCTCCGACTCAATCAGCAGCAAACCAGGAATAGTAGCGCGGGCGGGAATGAAACGGCCGTTGCTCGTCACCCAAAACTGCTGCCCACCATCCTGCCACACCGCCACCGGCGAATCCTCTTGAACCTCAATCAACACATGATTCGGCCACGTCAGCGTTACCGCCGCGCTAATGATCCCTGGCATTTCCGCTACCCGCGCCGCCGCCGCGCCCGGATCCACTGCAAACACATGCGCCCCGGCCAACTGGCTGGCCTCCACAATCTCCGCCGCCGGAATAGAGACCGTGCCATCCACCGGAATCATCGTCAGGTAAAAATGCTCATCCAGCCCCACCAGCGCCAACGCATACACAACCAGCGCCAACAACCCCAGGCTGATCCAACGCGCCGACGATACAATCTGCCGCAACGCCGCGGCAACAGGCAAACGTTGGCGTCGTTGATTCCGTTTATTGCGCCGTTTTCGTGTCCGGGCCGTTTTCGGCACCTCCACGCGCGGCAGCGGCAGCGCATGTGCCGCTTTAACCCGCCGCATCTTAGGCTGCTTGCGTAATCGTTGGGATGATGGTGGTTTGCCTGCCATAAGTTTGATTAGCGAGAGAGTCTCTGTCTCTCACTTAGCTCACATCAAATGATGTCCTCAAATTCGATTTATCGTCATACCGTTCCATTGCCAGCGCCACCAGCCTGTCCAGTAATTCCGGGTAGCTGACGCCGCTGGCTTCCCACAGCTTGGGATACATCGAAATGCGCGTGAAGCCGGGAATGGTGTTGATTTCATTCATGTAAATCGCGCCGGTATCCCGATCCATTATCAAATCCACCCGGCCCAATCCGGCGCAATCAATCGCCTTATATGCCTGGACAGCCAAATGGCGCACTTTGCTGCTTGCGACCGCAGCCAAATCGGCCGGAATGATCAGTTCTGATTCATCCTCTGAACCGGGTTCGGCCATATATTTGGCCACATAATCATAAAATTCACGCCGGGGCCTGATTTCGCCCACTACGCTGGCAATGGGGTCTTCATTCCCCATTACCGACACTTCCAATTCGCGGGCGTTGACGCCTTGCTCCACGACAATGCGCCGGTCGTAACCAGCCGCCTGCGAGATACCGACAGCCAAATCATCACGGCTGTCGCATTTGCTAATACCCACGCTGGAACCAAGGTTGGCCGGTTTGACAAAGACCGGATAGGTCAGCGCGGCTTCGATTTCATCCAGGATGGCCGACGGCCGTTTCGTCCAATCTTTGCTCGTATATAATTTCCAGGGCAGGATGGGAATCCCGTTTGCCGCCATCACATTTTTGAAAATAGCCTTGTCCATGCCCACCGCGGAGCCAACCACACCCGCACCCACATAAGGCAGCCCGGCCAGCTCCAGTAATCCCTGAACCGTGCCATCCTCGCCGTAAGGGCCATGCAGAACCGGGAAAATGACATCCAACTCGGTTACGGCCGATAAACTTGCCGGCTGCGTTTCACGCATCTCCACCTGCATCAATGCCGACAACTGCGGATCGGGCAAGAGCGCTGCCGGGCTTGCTTGCAATCCCTCTGCCAATGCGCCCATGACATCCCCGGTGAGCCAACGGCCGTTCTTGTCAATGCCCACCGGAACCACCTCATATTTCTCCCTGTCCAGCGCATCCATCACCGATCTGGCCGACATCAGCGAAACCTCATGCTCGCCGGAACGCCCGCCAAAAATAACGCCAACCCGAATCTTCCGTTTTTTCTTATCCATATCTAAAGAAGGGATGAGGAATGAGTAATGAGGGCTGAGTGAGCGTATCCTCATTACTCATTCCTCATCCCTCAAATGTCCACTCTCCAACCAACTCCACTTCCAACGCCATCTCCACGCCAAACTGCTCGCGCACCGAGTTCCATGCCTCGGCAAACAAGGCGCGGATGTCATCCGCAGAAGCTTTCTCATCATTAATGAAAAAGTTGGCGTGTTTTTCCGAGATTTGCGCGCCGCCCACACGGAATCCCTTTAATCCGGCCGATTCAATGAGATAACCGGCGTAATAATTAGACGGGTTTTGAACATAGAGCCTACGCTGGCCCCAGCCGGCTGGGTTTGCTTGCGGCGGGCGGTAAACCCTTCAGCGCGGGCCATCAACACTTCTACCGGTTCCGGCGTCAATTTTAATTCGGCTGTCAAGACCACCCGGCGCGAAACCGGACGGCTCTGCTCGCGTTTCAGGGCGCTGTCACGATAGGCATACTGCATCTCCTCGTTGCTGTATACCCGCGCGCCTTTGCCCGGTTCCCAAATGGTTGCCGCCAATAAATTGCCGTTCATGTCGCCGCCGTGCGCGCCGGAGTTACCCACGACCGCGCCGCCGACTGTGCCCGGCACACCAATGGCCCATTCCAATCCGCCCAGCCCCTTGGCGATGCACTGCCGCGCCAACGAGGAGAGATTCATGCCCGATTCGGCCGTGCATACCATATGCGCCCCGCTGTGGCGGAAGGAGACGGCTTTGGCTTTGTTCATGATGACCAATCCGCTAATTCCCGCGTCGGAGACTAAAATATTGGAGCCGCCGCCGAGGATAAAATAGGGAATGTTGCAGTTGTAGGCAAGAGAAACGGCCGTTTGCAGCCCTTTCGCACGCTTAACCACCACAAACATCTCCGCCGGGCCGCCCACCCGCGCCGATGTGTATCGGGCCAGCGACACACCCACCTGGAACTTATCGCCAAAAATCTCGCGGAATTGCGTCACCTGCTGCACCGTTGTATCTGAATTCATACCGTCCTCAACAAAATGATGAATGTGGAATTCATCATTCATCATTCATCATTCCTAATTCATCATTCATCATTCATCATTCATCATTCCTAATTACCTTCACCCCATCCAACACCCACCGGCCAACCTCATCACCATCGCCGGCTCCCAACGTCAGAATCACATCGCCAGGCCGCACCCGTTCCAGGATATACGCCGCCGCGTCCGCTCGTTCGGGAATATGGATGGCTTTAGGATGAGTCATTGCCGCCAAAACGGTATCCGTACTAACGCCCAGCGTATCCGTCTCGCGGCTGCGGTAAATGTCCAACGCCACCACCCGATCGGCATCGTCAAAGCTGGCGGCAAACTCATCCAGCAGCAGTTTGGTGCGGCTGTATGTATGCGGCTGCCATACGGCCCACAGACGGCGTCCCGGGTACCGCTGCCGGGCGGCGGCCAGCGTCGCCTGAATTTCGGTAGGATGGTGGGCGTAATCGTCAATCACGGTCACACCGCCCACTTCACCAATAACCTGGAAGCGTCGTCCAATGCCGCCAAATTCGGCCAGCGCCTGCCGAATTGTGCCAAATTCAATTTCTAAGTCAAGGGCCACGATGATGGCCGCCAGGGCGTTGCGGACATTATGCCGGCCGGGCACGCGCAGCCTGATCAGGCCGATAATTTGTTCATCTATTTCCACCAGGAAGTCGGTGCCGCCAAGCTGGTTGGAGCGGCAGTCGAGCGCCTGGTAATCTACATTCAACTTGCCGTCATCTTTTTCCGGCACACCATAAGTGGTGATTTCGACATCGGCCAGTGGTAATGTTTTTAGGAATTCGGCCGTGCCGGGGTCGTCAGCGCAGGCAATGAGACGGCCGTCTACCGGCAGCAACGCCACAAATTGACGAAAGGCAGCGACATAATCCTCTTTCGTCGGAAAAATATCCGGGTGATCATGTTCCAGGCTGGTGATGACGATGACTTCGGGGCGCAGGCCCAGGAACATGTGGTCGTACTCATCGGCTTCGACCACAAAATAGTCGCCTTCGCCGTAACGGCCGTTACTCCCCAATGAAGGCAAAACCCCGCCTACAATGACCGTCGGGTCCAATCCGGCCGTCAGCAAAATCTGGGCGATCATCCCGGTCGTCGTCGTCTTGCCATGAGACCCGGCCACAGCAATGCCGATGGTGTCTTCCATCAAATGGCCGAGCAAATCGGCCCGCTTCAACACCGGCAGGCCGGCCTCCCACGCGGCGACCACTTCCGGGTTGTCCGCCGGCACAGCAGATGAGATGACCAGCGCATCGGCCCCGGCAATCTGTTCGACTCGGTGACCTTCGTAAATAGTCGCACCCTGCGTTTGGAGAACGGCCGTTAACTCATTCATCTGTTTATCCGATCCACTGACCACAAAGCCGCGCCCCAGCAGCACCCGCGCAATCGCCGACATCCCCGCGCCGCCAATGCCGACCAGGTGAAAGTGTATCCCGCTTTGTAGTCTAAAATCCAGGTTCGTCATTTCCATGAAAGATTGAAGATCAAAGATTAAAGATTAATGATTGAAGATTGCGCCCTTCATTCAATCCTCAATCATCAATCCTCAATCATTAATCATCAATCCTCAACAATCCCCTAAATCATCACAATAATCACAAACAAAAATACAACCACCACCAAAAACGGCAGATAGGGTGAGAGCATGGGCAAAGGCAGCTTAGAGATCAAGTTTGCCAATCCAATTTCAATCGTTGGCCGGGCAAGAACCGATACGCTAAATGGGTACGGCATATTCGGGTCGAGCGGCTGCCACGTCCCCGCCGCGACGACATTGTATTCCAGAAATGTCCACAGTGTGCCAATAATTAAGTAGCCGTTAATCGCACCCACCAGCGCGCCCAACACTTTGTCTTGTAAACTATCGCGCACCCGCAGCCTATCGCTCAAGCGCGCCCCGGCCAGCGTCGGTCCCTGGTAGCTGAAAAAGGCGAAGAAGAGGTGAACGGCCGTTAAAATATAAAACTGCTGCCGCCGCACGGCCGTCGGGTCAAAGCTAGGAACCGTCGGATCGGCTGCCGCGCCCAACAGCGATACCAGATACGAGCCAAACTGATTCAGCGCAAACAGCGACAGCACCAGCCCCGATGTGGCAATAATCTCCTTCGTCCAGCCGCGCAGCGTGCCGATAAGCGCAAAAAAGCTGACCATCAGCCAAAACCATGCCCCTAAACTAATCATGTGCTGCCACGCCTCCTTGCGCCACGTTGACAATCATCCGGGCCAAATTAGCCGCCGCATCCGGTTTATCTAACGCCTTCGCCGCCGCGCTCATTTGGGCCAACCTGTCTGGGTCATCCAACAAACCCAAAATAGCCGGCAGCAGTTTTTCCGGCAGTTGCTCATCTGTTAACTGCACGGCCGCGCCCCGTTCCGTTAGAAAATCGGCGTTTACTTTTTGGTAAAGCCAACCCCAATGCAGCGCCGGAACCAGGACAGCCGGTAGACCAAAGGCCGGAGACTCGCCCAAGATGCTGGCTCCGGCGCGAGTCACTACCAGGTCAGCAGCGCGGAAAGCGGCTCCCATCTTTTCGTGCAGGTAGGGAAACGGCCGATACCACACTCGCAAATCGTCAGGCAAAGTCGCCGCAGCGGCCTCCACTTCTGGCCAGGTAAACGTCCCGCTGATATGGATCACCTGGAACTGAGCCAGCAATTCCGGCAAAATACGCATTAACGGCCGATTGATGTTGCGCGCGCCGCGACTGCCGCCGAATACGAATAATGTTTTTCTGCCCGGCTGCAAATTGAATTGGGCCAACGCTTCGGCCTTGCTTAATTGCGTCGCCGCGCGTAAATCGGGTCGCAGTGGGTAACCAGTCACAACCATCTTTTCCTCCGGGATAAACGCGCGGGAATCGGCCAACGTGCAGCCGATTTTCTGCGCGAACCGTAACGAAAAGCGAACAGACGACCCCGGTTCCACATCCGGCAGGTAAATACAAATGGGAACCCGCTGTCGCTGTGCGGCTACCGTCACTGGCACGGCCATGTAGCCGCCGGTCATGAACATCACGTCCGGTTGAAAATGATGGATAAGCCGCGAGGCTGTGCCAATGCTCCAGATTAGTTTCATGCCATTAAGAATTTTCACAGTCAGCGGAACGCCAACAATCGCGCCGCCGCCAATCATCTCCAATTTTAATCCGGCGCGCGGAACGAGTTTTTCTTCCATCTCGCCGCGTGTGCCAATCCACAAAAAATCGTTCTGGCTCAGGCCAATTTTCTGCAAAGCGCTGGCCGCCGTCAATGCCGGATAAATGCCGCCGCCGGTTCCTCCGGCGCAAATCAAAACTTTCATTAGGGTAATGATTAATGATTAATGATTAATAATTAATGATTGATGATTGGGGAACGCCAATCTTCAATCTTCAATCTTCAATCTTTAATCTTTAATCTTTCCTCTTCGCCCTTTTCGGTTGGGCGCGCCGGGTAACGGCCGTATCCCGCGAAACGTTCAACAAAATGCCCACCCCGATTAAGGTAATAAGCATTGAAGAGCCGCCATAACTCAAAAAGGGCAAGGGGATGCCAGTGAAGGGCATAACGGCCGTTATCACCGCAATATTGATCAGCGCCTGATACCCAATCCAACAGGTAACCCCCAGCGCCAGCAGCCCGCCAAAACTATCGCGGGCGCGCCGGGCCGTCAAAAGTCCGCGCCAAACTAGCATTCCCAACAGGCCAATATACAACAACGTGCCCACCAGCCCTAATTCCTCGCCCAAAATGGCAAAAACGCCGTCGGTGTGCGCCGCCGGCAGTGGGCCAAACTTCTGTGTACTTTCCCCCAATCCCACGCCGAACAGACCGCCGCGCCCCAGGGCCACAATTGCTTGCTGTACCTGCCAGCCGGCCTGGCTGGGGTCTTGTAATGTCATTTTATACTCATCCACACGGGCGGCGGCATGGGGTAAGGTTGTGATCAGGATAAAAAATACTGCGCCGCCTAACAAGCCGGCGGCGGCAAACTGCCGCCAGTCGGCCCCGGCGATAAAAAACAGGGTGAAACTGACCAGGGTGATGAGTCCGGCCGTGCTTAGATCAGGCTGGAGCACAATTAACGCCGCCACCGTCCCTGTAATCACAGAAAAGGGAATCAGCCCGTAGGTTACATTTTTGATGCGTTCTCCTTTTGATGACAGCCAATGAGCGATGTACAAAAAAGTGGCCAGTTTGGCGACTTCGGACGGCTGGTAGGAGCCTTCTAAAATGCCTCGCCGCGCCCCAAATATCGCTTCGCCAAAGAAGAGAACGATGATCAACCCCAGCAAGGTCAATCCCAAAAAAGGCACAGAGATACTACGCAGGACATGGTAATCGAACTGCATAATCACCGCGATGGCGGCCAGGCCCAGCAGCAAGGCTACGAACTGCCGCCGGAAGTAGTAGAGGGAATTCTCCTTGATGCGCAAGCCCAAATCAAAGGTACTGCTGTAAACGAGCAGCATCCCCAGTACAATCAATCCGGCCAGGGTAAGCAACATCCAGTAATCGAATTGGAACTTTTGCCCCGGCTGAACACGGGCGGTTCGTTTGCGGATGACGTTGATTGTGGTCATGAATCTCCAGTCTCCTGTCTCCAGTCTCCAATCTCCAGTCCATTCACCAACTGCCGGAACTGTTCCCCTCTTGCGGCAAAATCTTGGAAGGCATCGAAGCTGGTTCCGCCAGGGGAGAGAAGGACGACGTCGCCGGGAACGGCCGTTGCTGCTGCCACATCCACTGCTTCCGCCATCGTTTCCATCCGCGTCAACTCAGAAAATCCTTCGAGCTTTTGCGCCATCAATTCAGCCAACGCGCCGAATAGGACAACATGCTTCACCCGTTCCCGCACCCGCTCAGCCCAGGCGTCCCAGACCATCTCCTTATCCTTGCCGCCGGCCAGTAAAATCAGCGGCCCGTCAAAGGCGTTGATGGCCGCCAGCGCCCGTTCCGGCGCAGTGGCGATGGAATCGTTGATGTACTGCACGCCGTTGATCGTGCGCACCAATTCCAGCCGGTGTTCGATGCCGGTAAAAGCGGCGATGGCGCGGCGTATCGCCGCCACCGGCACGCCGACGGAATCGGCCAGGGTGACGGCCGCTAACACGTTCAGCACATTATGGTCGCCGCGCAGTTTTATCTCCTCCAACCGGCAAACAGGGATGTCTTTGCCGTTGCGCAGCCAGATTTGGCCGTCGCTGACGCAGGCGCCGTCTTTGACGAGTTTTTCCCGGCTGAACAGGCGCAAACGTCCCTTCACCAGGGATTGCAGCATCAGGGAACCGGGATCGTCGGCACAGAGAACGGCCGTCCCCGCCTCCGTCTGGTAGCGTAAAATATTGGCCTTAGCGCTGGCATATGCCGCCATCGTCTTGTGCCGATCCAGGTGGTTAGGCGTGATGTTGAGCACCGCTGCCACCGGCGGGCTTTGATCCCACACCTCCAACTGGAAGCTGGAAAGTTCCTGCACCACGATGTCTTCCGCACCCATCTTGCCCAAATCGGCGATAAGCGGACGGCCGATATTACCACCCACCCAGGTGCGCCGCCGCGACATTTGCCCCATGACGCCGGTCAGCGCGGTGGTGGTGCTTTTGCCTGCCGAACCGGTGACGCCGATAACGGCCGTTGGCGCGCGCCGCACAAACTCCTGCGAATCATTAGTCACCCGGATCCCCCGTTCACGCGCTGCCAGCGCCAGCGGCGCATCCGCCGGGACGCCCCCGCTGACGGCCAGCATATCCGCTTTGTCGAGTATACTCATCGGATGTTCTCCTAAAACGTATTCAATATCCAGGTCGCTCAATTCCGCCAAAACAGCGCCCAACTTCTCCGCCGGGCGTAAATCCGTCACCACCACGCTGGCCCCGGCCTCGGCCGCAAACCGGGCCAACGCCTTACCTTGCCGGGCCAGCCCCATGATGACTAGTTTCTTACCGTGCAGTTCGTCCATTCTTAAAGATTGATGATTGATGATTGAAGAATCTTCAATCATCAATCATCAATCCTTGATCCCTCTTCTAAACCAACGCCAATGCCACGCCCAACATCCCGGTCAAAATCGCAATCAGCCACCAACGCTGCACAATTTGCGTTTCGCTCCAGCCAATCAATTCAAAATGATGATGCAGCGGCGCCATCTTGAATAACCGCTTGCCGCCGGTCGCCTTAAAATACAAAACTTGTAACGTGGTAGAGAGCATCGTGGCAATGGGAACGGCGGCAATAATCGGCAAAATCAACCATTGATTCGTCATCAACGCCAGGACGCCCAGCGCGCCGCCCAGCGCCTGCGACCCCACATCGCCCATAAACATCTGCGCCGGTTTGGCATTGAACCACAAAAAGGCAAAGCAAGCGCCCACCACAATAAACGAAAAAACAACCAAAAACTGCTGATCTTGCAAAATGGCGATGATGCCGTAAGCGGCAAAAGCGGTTGCCGCGATAATCCCGGCCAAGCCATCCAGCCCATCGGTGATGTTGATCGCATTGGCCGTACCGGTGATGATGATGATCGCCATCGGAATGTATAAAATGCCAATATCTACCAAAACCGGGACGGTGGGAATCGCCATCCAGCCGTGACGGTCGTTGACCACAAAGTACAACAGAACAGTCGCAACCAAGGCGATACCCAGTTGATACAAAATTTTCACCCGCGCCCGCATCCCTTCGCCGGGACGCAGGCGGAATCCTTGATAGTCGTCAATGCCACCCAAAATCGAGTAAGCCACCATGACGCCCAGGGGAATGACGACGCTCTCGGCCACTTCCAACGCCTGCACAATCTGGACGATGTTGACGATGATGCTGATCAGCACCACCCAAATAACGATGAGGAGGCCGCCCATCGCCGGCGTGCCCATCTTGGACAGGTGGGTTTGCGGGCCGTCTATGCGAATCTGTTTGCCCAGTTTGAGGCGGCGCATCAGTTCTACCAGGGGACTGCCCCAGATAACGGCCATCAAAAAGGTCACACCGCCGAGGGTAAGCGCAAAGGCCATCAGTCATCCCTCCCCAGCGCGGCGACGATGCGATCCATGCGCATCCCCAGCGACCCTTTGATGAGGATGATGTCGTTGGCTTGAATGATCTCTTCGAGGATGGGCACGGCCGCACCGGCATCATCCACCATAAACACCCGGTCAGACGGCATCCCTACCGCCAGCGCCTCTTCGGCAGTGAGGCGGCTGCGCGGCCCGACGGCCACCAAAATTTGGGCCGCGTCGGCGGCGCGGCGGCCAACCAGCCGGTGCGATTGTTCCTCCATCTGCCCCAATTCCAGCATATCGCCCAAGACGACGATGTGACGGCCGTCCAAATCTTGCAGCAAATTACAGGCTGCCAGCGCCGAATCGGGGCTGGAATTGTAGGTGTCGTCAATGATGATCGAATTGTTCGGCCCGGGCACGGCTACCAGCCGCAGTTGGGCCGTCGTCTGGCTCAATCCGGCCACAATATCCGGCCAGGACATACCGTCCACCAGGCCAACAGCCGCCGCCCGTAAGGCGGTATGAACGCTGTGCCTCCCCAACAGAGGCACTTGCAAATTGAGCGCTTCGCCGCCGTGATGCAGGGTGAAGCGCACTCCTTCCAGCCCCATCGAGCGAATGTTGTCGGCCCACAAATCGGCGCTGTTGTCCAGGCCATAGGTGAAAATCGCCGCCGGGGTATGATCGGCCATGCCCATCACCTGCGCGTCGTCTTTGTTCAGGATGGCGGTTCCATGTTCCGGCAGCGCTTCTACCAACTCCTGTTTGGCGGCGACGATCGCTTCCATGCTGCCCGCCCGCTCCAGATGCACCGGGCCAATCATCGTCACCACGCCAATTTCCGGCTGGGCCAGTTCGCACAGCCGGGATATTTCGCCGGCGGTGTACATACCCATCTCTAAAACTGCCCGCTGGTGATGACGCTGCAAATTCAACAAGGTCAACGGCAAGCCAATCTCGTTGTTTTGGTTGCCGGCCGATTTCAAAGTGCGATAGCGGCGTGATAGAACGGAGTAGGTCAACTCTTTAGTGCTGGTTTTGCCCACACTGCCGGTGATGCCGATGACGCGAATGGGAAAACGATCGCGCCACGCTTTGGCGGTCGTTTGTAAGGCCGCTAACGTATTATCCACAAGCAAACACACTGGCGTGGTAATTCTAGTGCTGGGGGCTAGTCCCAGGCTGACTTGGCCGCGCAAATCAATGACGGGATGATCGCCGGGACACGGCCGTTCCACCAAAGCCGCCACCGCCCCCCGGTCAAAAGCCGCCTGCACATAATCATGCCCATCTACCTGTTCCCCAGCAAAAGCCACAAATAAACTGCCCGGAACCGCTTCCCGGCTGTCAATTACTACAGAGACAACGGCCGGTTCCGCGCCGGTGGGCTGGTAGCTGCTTAACGCTTCGAGAAAATGACCTAAGTTCAGCATAAGAAAGTGATGAGGACTGAGGGATGAGGGCTGAGTATTCAGCCGCCACAGTCCTTAAGTTACGTCACGCTATTATTTGCGTTGTTTGGCGACGGATACGCGAAGGCCGCCGATAATACGGCCGACTTCTTCCGCTTGATCCATCAAAGAGCCAAATTGATCCTTTTCCAAATAGCCTATGTCCAATGCAACGTAAAGTTGGGAACGGACTTCCGCACATGAAGCCTTGGCAATAGATAAAAATTGATGAAACTCACCGCGGCTGCCTCGTTCAAATCCTTCGGCAACATTGGACATGATAGAAACGGCCGCTCTTTGTATCTGATTACGCAATCCATAATCCTGGGCAAAACGGCCGTTTTGCGTCACACCATAAATCTCTCTCGTCAAAACCCGCGCCTTCTGCCAGGCAATCAAATCCTCAAATCGCTCAACCATACTCATCCCTCATCCCTCATTCCTCATTCCTCATTCCTCATCCCTCATCCCTCATCCCTCATCCCTCATTCCCGCTTCCCCCTCGCGGCGATCACGTCAGCGCGCAAGCGCACGTTGTCGGGCGGGATGTCGAGCAAGACGACCAATTCTTCGGTTAAGTCGGCAAAAACGGGCGCGGCCGTTTGCGATCCCCAGGGAGCGCTGGTGGGCCGATCCAACTTAACCAAGACAATGATTTCGGGCGAGTCGGCGGGCAGCCAGCCGATGAAGGAACCGATGATGTCATTAGGCAGGTAGATGCCGTTTTCGGCAATTTGGGCGGTGCCGGTTTTACCGGCAATGGTGTAACCATCTATGAGCGCCTGGGGCACTTCGCGGGCAACGGCCGTTACCGCCATCGAAGTCACCAACCGCGCCGTTTCCGCGCTGATAGGGCGGCTTAACACAGTGGCCGTATGTTCAAACAAATCATTTCCATTATCAATTTCCTGAACCAGATACGGCTGCATGATGAGCCCCTCATTCGCCAGCGCAGAAATCGCCGAAATCAATTGCAGCGGCGTTACCGCCAACGCCTGCCCATACGCATTCGTCGCCAGAAACGATTCTGTCCACAACGGATCGCCCGGTAGCGGCATCAAACCACTGGCCTCCGACATCAAATCAATCCCTGTCGGCCGGCCAAAGCCAAACCGCTGCAAATAGCTGTAAAACGTATCTGGCCCCATCCACGTGGCAATCGTCGCTGCGCCCACATTAAGCGAGCGGGACAGCAGCGTGGTCATGTCTGTCGTTCCCGGCGCGCTGCGATCCCAGTTGTATGTGCGGTGACCGCCCACTTCCAGCACACCGGCGTCGTAATACGTCGTCTCCACTGTTACCGTTCCTGAATCCAACGCCGCCGCCATCGTCAACAATTTCATTACCGACCCCGGCTCATATTGGCGGGTGACGAACGGGTTCAAAAACAGCGACTCATCTTCCGTTTCAAAATAGGTATAGAGGTCAAAACAGGGCGCGCCAGCCATTGCTAAAATTGCGCCTGTACGCGGATCCATCACGATAATCTCGCCGCTGACAGCGCCGTGTTCCCGTAACGCCCGCGCCAGATGCGTCTCCACCAGGCTTTGTACCGAGCGGTCAATGGTCAATGTTAAATCGGCGCCTTCACGGGCAATGACGCTCTGCTGTGCCGTCAAGGGGGAGATGTTGATCGTCGCGCTGGCCGCTTCTCCGGCCAATTCTTGCTGGTACTGTCCTTCCAGGCCCCCCCCGCCAATGCCATTAAAGTCTACGTATCCCAGCGTGTGGCACAGCATGCTACCCTGTGGGTAAAAACGGCGCGGAACCGGATCGATCTGTAGGCCGTCGTAAGGCAAGGCGTCAATAGCTTCGGCCACTTCCGGCGCAACACGCCCATCCAGCATGACAAAACTGCGATTCAGTTCCAGTTCATCTAAAATATCGTAGCGGGATTGTTGCAAGATAGGGGCCAATGTGGTTGCCAACTCGTCCGGTTCGGTAACCATGTTAGGAGCGACAGATATCTGGTAATCGGCGCCATTGGCGGCCAGAACAGCCCCGTTGCGATCATAAATGGTACCGCGCTCCGGCTGAGCGACAACGACCAGTTCGTTGCCTTCCCATTCATCCCAGGGAACGGCTTGCAGCAGTTGGAAAGCCACCAGACGGCCAACAACAACGATTGTGGCGATAATTAACCCTATCAGAATCATCCACAAACGTTTGATCTGGCTGCTGTCGAAGGCCTGGTTATTATTCACTGGCTTCTCCATAAACCAGGCTGGCAATGCTATTTTGCACTGTGAGCCATAGGACCTCTCCGATTGTTTCGGGGGGAGGGGAAAGGGGGGCAACGGCCGTTTCTCCTATCTCAGATGAGGAGGTCTCTGTCGCTGCCGGGTAGTTAGGAACAACAATGTACTCGATGTCGTCTGACCGGGCCTGCGTAAAGCCCAGGCGCAGCGCTTCCTGCTGCAACCTTTCCAGTGATTGCGCCTCGGCAATTTGACGTTCTATGGCGCTGTTTTCTTGCTTCATATCTGTCAGTTGTTCCTGCAATGTTTGTACGCGGCGGCCAACAATAGCAATGCGGCTGGCCTGGCTCAGGTAGATAGCGCCCAACAGCGCGGCCAGGATCAGAATGACGCCCCACCCCAGCGCTGCCTGCGCCTCGGTGAGGCGTTTAAGTTGTTTGAATTGGTCGCGTTTGCGCCGTGTTGACCGCATGACTGTTTCCATTACTTTCGTCTCGTAGTCTAGTAGTCCGGCTAGTCTCGCAGTCTGATAGCCGCTAATCTTGTAGCATCAGTTTTTCGGCCACGCGCAAGCGGGCGCTGCGGCTGCGTGGATTTTGTTCGATCTCGACGGCCGTTGCCTTCACCACTTTTCGGGTGATGCGCCGCAAGGCTGCCTGGCCGCTACAAGTACACACTGGCTGCGACGGCGGACAAATACAGGCCTGACTCAAACGGCGAAACAACCGCTTGACAAACCGATCTTCCAGTGAATGAAAGCTGATGACAGCAATACGGCCGCCCGGCTTCAACAGTTCAATCGCCGCTGGGATACCGGTTTCCACCGCCGCCAATTCCCGGTTGGCGGCAATGCGTAAAGCCTGGAAAACGCGCGTTGCCGGGTGGATGCGCTGGCGGCCCTTGAACTGCGCGGCCACCAGTTCGGCCAACTGCCGGGTTGTGTGCAACGGCCGCTGGTTGGCAATGGCTCGGGCAATCCGGCGGCTGCGTTTTTCTTCGCCGTAACGCCAGAAAATATCAGCTAGTTCCGCTTCCGGTAAATTGTTAATCAAGTCAGCGGCCGTTTCCCCTTGCGTGGGGTCAAACCGCATGTCGAGCGGGCCGTCTCTCATGAAAGAAAAGCCGCGCCCGGCATTATCAAGCTGGCGGGATGACAGCCCTAAATCAAACAGAACGCCATCTAGTTGATTAAAGCCATGCGCCGGAGCCAGTTGACCCATTTCGGCGTAGCTGGCATTGACAATCGTGATCCGGTCGCCAAATGGGGCCAACTTCTGCCGGGCAAAGGTCACAGCTTCCGGATCACGATCAAAGGCTAAAACGCGCCCGGTGGGCGCGGATGTTTCTAATATGCCAGTGGTGTGCCCGCCAGCGCCTAACGTTGCATCCAGGTAACGGCCGTCTGGCTGGGGCCGTAGTAGTTCCAATACTTCGTGGTAGAGGACGGGAACGTGCGTTGGGTCATCAGCCATTGTGTACCGTAAGAGCGTAGAGCGGAAAGCGTGGAGCACTCAGCGCTAAATTCCCAAGTCCTCCCACCGGGCGGCGTCGCCACCTTCTTCGATGGACTGACGAACAGTTTGCCAGTCGGCAGCGCTCCAAATTTCCAGATAATCGAACAGTCCGGCGATGACGACTTCGCCATCAATCCTGGCAAAATCGCGCAGGTATTGGGGCAGCAATATGCGCCCTTGCCGATCCGGAGTCAGGTCGGCTGCGCCGGAGAAAACCCGGCGGCGGAAGGCGCGCATATCTTCGTCGGCCAACGGCCGTTCCGCAATACGTTCGGCCAATCTCTGCCAACCATCCAGCGGATACAGCATTAAGTTCTGGTCAAAACCGCGCGTCACCACCAACCCGGCCGCCAACAGCCCGCGAAACTTCGCGGGAATGGTCAGCCGTCCTTTGTTATCAATTGTGTGAGTGAATTCGCCAAGAAACATGCTGTTTTACTGTTGAACTGGACGATATTGTTTTATTTAATATCAATCAACATATCAGAACATTTGTTCCAATTACCCCATTTCGAGTTATTTTTTAGGGCGATTTTCATAAATTCGCCCCACTTCATACCACTTTACACCACAATTAGCCATCAGTATACACTAAAGCCCCATTTATGTGAAGATGCAAAACGATCTTTTAAGGTAGCGGGAGATGTAGGATTCCGTAAAGATTGAGACTCGTCCCGCAATGTTTGAGACTCGTCCTGTAAAGATTGAGACTGACCTATGCAGATGTGGGATTAGCAAGCACACAAACTACGGCTGAGATAATCGTTCCCAAATATTCTGGCTGACCTGCACTTCGTACAACCCACCCCCAAACCAAAGCGATGCCGAGTCCCCATTCATCACATGCTGAAGAATCGTCACCACATCCCCGCCAGCTTCAACTACCTGTTGTAGTGCGATGGTTTCCATCAACATCCAGGAACTACCTGGATGGATATGCAACTTGTCAAAGAAATGGCCCAGAGATTGAGGAGAAATCTTCCAAGCTGCTTTGTCGTCGTCAACGGCATTCTGCCATGCCAACAGACTTACCTCGACCAAGCGTTCCACCATCCCCGTTTCTACATCCAGCAGCCGAGTTACATCGCTCACCGAAATACCATCCTGCCATCGTTCTTGCAGGACTTCAAATTCAACGCGACGTACCAATCGAAGTCGTTTATGCCAGTGCAACCGTGTGTTTTCACCCCGTTCATAGTCCACCAATACCCCAATCTCCACCAGCCGCTGGATAACATTGGGCGCGACGCCCACCCGTTCGGCCGCTTCTGCCTGGGTCAAATAGGGAAAACGGTCGCGCAAAGCAGCGCTCTGACGGTAACGACGCAAACGGATGATGGAACGAGAAAGCGGGTAATGCGTCACCAGATAATCATCAAACGCTTCCTGGATAAAGGTGAATTCAGGTCCCGCCCAGCGTTTCTCCAGCCAAGCCAGGTAAAGCGGCGCGAAAGCAACCGTTATTTGCTCCGCCGTAACACCGGGGCGACGGCCGTACTCATCCAGGAATTGGTGAAATCCCTGCGGCCAGTTGGCGATAGCTTTCATAGCGATGGCGTAATGGCGAAATGTTTGTTCGGGTGGAGGATGTTTACGACGATGATGGATGCGGCTACCCTGCCATTGGGCCACAGATTTTGCCAACCCGCACAGCGTTTCTAATAAAACTGGCGCCGGCTGGTCAGGCAATATGATGGACTCCGGCATGTCTGGCGCTGGCGCATCGTCCCACCACGACTGCATTTTCTTTTGCACCCACATGCCCCAATTGTCGTCGCTCATGTCAACAACCGGAACGGCGGCAAGATCAGTCTCGCACCTGGCGCATTGGCCGGTAACGACGGCCGCAACGTTTAGCCTCTGTCTACAGTGGGGGCAGCCGCGCTGCAGTAAACAGTTGTGTCGGGGGCAAATGGCAGCCAGGGCATTGAGCCAGACGACCCGATGGTAACAGCCTTCTTGCATACAAGCCGGGCAAAATTGGATGTCGTACAAGGGCAATATGTAGGTGCGCTCTACATGGGGCGTCAGCAGGGGCAGCGGCTCGCTGCCGGCAAATGCGATAGATGAGATTGTCTCTGAGGGCAGGGCGAAAGTGGACGTGTACCGGTGAAATGTGGCTGCATAAAGCGCATCCAACGGCAACCGAGTAACACCTGCTACAATGCGCCAGGTATCAGTGTGTTGCGGTTGGTAAACATTGTCTTTGTGGCGCATGTGGGAATGGCAGAGATCGATGATGGCCGTTTTGCTTTCGTAGTAGTTGACCTGGCGCAGACGCTCAAACAGAGAAGGCAGCGATTCATCCGGCAGTAACGGCCGCCGGTTGACCAAAGGGCGGATAACCATCGCCCGTCACACATCCGTCTCCGCCGGAGCATCTTCAAGAGACGCTACATCTGTTGTCACAGACAGGAAAGGATTGTTCCGTCCAATATGGGGTTGCAGCCGTTCTTTGTAAGCGGCGGCCAGGATGTCCAATGTCAACGGCTGGTTGGTATTCCCTTGACGGCGCTGGATACGTTTGGCCTGACGAAATAGATTCATGATGTGGCTCATCACCCCGCCCGTCGCCCGGTGAATGCGGAAGAGCGCCACCGGCAGCGGTTCCTCCTCGGACAAGGCAACCGCCAACGTCGTCTCCACATAACTGATAAGGCGGGCAAAATCGCTGACTGTCTCCGGGTGGGCTGGCTGCCAGGGAAAGGGCCGCAGCCGTTCGCGCACAAACAGGCGCGACAACTGGGGATTGGCGGTCAGAATGCGCTCCACTTCTCCTTCAATGCCTACGACCAGGTAAACGATGCCGGTGTTCTTGATGAGTACCTTGAGCCACTCGGAAACATCGCGCAGGATGCGGTTAGTTTGCTTGTCAATGAGGTGGTGAAAGTCGTCCAGAATGACCAGCCGTGTGCCGCAGTCGCCCAAAAAGCCTTGCAGCCGCGCGTTCATCTCCGGCTGCGTTCCTTTGAAAGCGCGGGGGTCGCCCAGCGCGTTTAACAGCGCCGAGGTCATCCCCTTCACCGTAATGGGATGGGGCGTTTCCAGATACAGTATGGGCGTGCGCGAGCCCAGGGGCGTTTCATGGCGGGGAAAAGCGGCGGCATAACTCCGTACCAGGGTGGTTTTGCCCACGCCTGTTTCTCCGATAAGGCACAGACATTGGGCTTCGCCATCTTCGGCCGTTGCTTCCAAACATTCGCTAATTCGGGCGTGCAACTCGCGAAAGCGCGGGTGTTGGATAATGCGGCCGCTGGCGTAAATATCGTTGGGAATATCGTCGGGTAAGGTGAGTTCAAGGGGAGTAGTCATCTTTCCTTCCTCAGTCGGGTAGATAACTGGTGCGCCAGCCTTCGGCTTCCAATTCTTCGGCCGTGAATTTTAAACGTAACTTAGCCAGATGTTCCGGCACTGGTTCGAGTGTGTTTTTTGTTTCTGTTTTCGGGGTGGGCGGCGGCGGTTCTTCTGGCGCTGCCGTTACCGGCTCGCAGGCCGCCGGTAGATTTTGGGCCGACCGCCCACTTGTTTCCCATCTGGCTACTCGTTTGCGGCTTTTGTTTTGTCGTTGCCGCACTTTGGCGTCAGTGACAATGGCACGCATTTTCCGTTTGGCCCAGGCCAATCCCTCTCGGTCTACTCGTCCCCGCTCCTGTTTGAGAAAGGTGCGTATGAGTTGGTGTTTCCATAGGGACAACCCTTGCGCGTAAGTTTGGTCAACGGCCGGCGCTTCCAGATATTGTCGGTCAAACGGGTTATAGATGAAGACACGGCTAATATCGCCGGGATGGTACTTCACTTTGACCTGCTGCTCGCCGGGTTTTAGTTGGTCGCGCAGATAGGCCAAGTCGCTGTGGTTGTAACGCAATCCGTCAATTTCCACACCGTAATGGAACAGAGTTCGGGTCGTCATGCGGCCTAACAAAATGTCCACATCTTCTACGTTGACCGGTAACCGCGGCTGGAAACCATCGGCCAGGAACCGCTCCCACCGTCGCGCTGGAATTCCCTGTAATCCCTCGTGAAACCGCTCGGCATAATAGTCGAGTAAGAAAATGTGCAAGGCGCTGTCAATATCGTGCAGTGTCAGCTTGGCGACTTCCAGGCTGCGATAGTCGCCTCGCTCAAAGATGTTGGCGAAGGTGGTGCCGTCCAGGGTGTGAAACAGGCCGCTGTTTTGGGTGCGAAACAATCGCTCGATGCTGCCTTTGAAGTAGGGCGTCATTTTGGGCATGTACTGCAGGATGATGCCCAGTGACAGGCAGGCGTCTTCCAGGCTGCGCCCTATGAATTCGCGCCCGTTGTCAACGGCCAATGTGCGCGGCAAGCCGTAGGCTATCCATTTGTGGGCTGTGCCGTAGGTAGCGCAGACGTCTCCTTTGGGTTTGAAGGCATACGCCAGAGCTTCGCACACGGTTAGATAGGAAGGGGGTTCAAAGCCCAGGTAGTATCCCAACGGATAGCAGGTGGCTACATCCATCACGGAAGTTAATGTCGGTCGGCCCAGCGGCAGCCCATCTTCTGCGTCTACCAGAATGACATCTACCGGCGTGTGGTCAATTTCGACGCGCTCTAACGGCCGGTTGGGTCGCGCCATTTGCCCGTACTGCGACAGCGCTTTTTTGGCTGCTCGTTTGCCGTGTCGGGCTTGTAATTTCGTGGCCGCATCCAATTTGTGGAGACGACGATGAATCGTACTCCGGCTTGGCGTTGGCAATGGCGTTTCTGTTTCCTCTTTGGCGTTGGCGTCTTGTAGTCTCAGGTGGGTTTCCAGGTACAGGTCGTCTAATCCGTGCCGTTCCCGTTGTAGATACAGATCGTCAATGACGCTGGCGACAATCTGGTCAACGGTTTCATCCAGGTAATTGCGCCGTCCCCCTTTATGCCAGTTGGGAATGAGGCTGCGAATATCGCTGCCAGACTGCTCATAGGCATTGAGCCAGCGGTAGATGCTGGCGACGCTCAGGTTGGTGCGGATTCTTTTCTCGTTATTACCATCATAAGTGAGTTTCACCGGAGCGTTCCCTTGCACCAGCGCGGACTCAACGGCCGTGATGCGTTCTTTGATGGCTTGTCGCGTTCGTTTTGCCGCTCCCATTCTCGCCAGGGGTTGGATGACCCAATAGCGATAGCGAGCTACCAGTTGCTGTGGCTCGGAACAGTCGTCCAGGGTTACAAACGGCCGTTCTGTTTTTACTTCTGGCTCTGTACCAGGGTGTTTTGTGACGGCGAAGCGTAAATGACCGGCAAATAATGCCGTGACCAATGTGTGTTCAGCTACGCTGGTTGTTTCGCCGGTGGACAGGACAACCAGATTCACTCTTCCATCCGGGAGTTGCTTTGTTACCTCATAGACGATGTCGCGCCAACGAAAACGGTTGCCTACGGTAAACTGGTGCATTGTGACGCACTCTTCCTATAACAATGACAACTCAGGCAAACAAGGCGGCCGGCAAGATGCGCTTGTCGTCAGTGACCGAGTTAAGCGCGACCGGCGATGCTACGGTAATGGGGGCATCGGTCAAGGGTATGTGCAGAAAGTGATGGTAGGCGAGGTGCAAAACAGCCGTGATGGCTGCTTGTGGTTGGTCGGGTGAGAGCTTGGTCATCAAGTCGGCGACCGTCATCGGGGTTTCCGCCTCGGTGAGTATGTGCAGTACGGCCGTTTTCATCGCCGGGTCAATGGCATAGCGGGCATAGTCAGTGAGCAGCTTGATGTTTTCCAGGCTGTATCCGGCGCGAATCATCATCTCCGTCAGCACACAAAACACAACGCCATGGGCATGCCCCCAGCGGCGTGCCGCTTCCCACTTCAATTTGTTCTTATCTGGCTGCATATATTGGTGGTGCTTACACTCAATGAGATAGGTCTGTCCGCGATGCGCGAAGGAAAAATCCGGCGTATACTGTCTTTCTTTGCCGCCTTCTTTATAATGTATGGAGAAGGGTTGCTCGCAATATTTGCTGACGGCCGGGGCAAAGTCGAGCAGGTAGATGAAGTCCCGTTCAATGAGGGACTGATAGCTGACCATGCGACCCAATTTGAGAGAAGGGAACTTACCAATCCAGCGGCTCATCGCATATGATAATTGTCTAGGCCAAACAAAAGAGTTATTGCAATCTTATGAGTCCTTATGAAAAAGACACCTGCGCTCAGACCAAAGGATTGTATCCCTAGCAATACATATCTGCAATGATTGTAATTTCAGTAAGACATTCGTTGACTGGCATTGGCAAAGAAAGACAGTTTATGGATATGTTCGCAGCAGGAAAACACAATGGTTGACGAAGCGAAACTGGCTTATCTAAAAAAAAGACGGCACGAAATTGGACAACGTGTTCGGGAGATTCGCCGCCGTAACAGCATGTCACAGGAAGAGGTGGCGACTTATTTGGGTTGTTCCCGGATTAAGGTGAATCGGGTAGAAAATGGCCTGACAGATTTCAGCGTCGTGGAATTGGAACTGCTAGCGCAACGTTTTGATGTCACGATCTTGCATTTTCTGGGAATTGAATTGGCTGTGTCTGTGCCTGGCAGTGAACGACAGTTTGCCGTACCTATGTAGGATTTCGGGTTGCGTTTTTGGCAATTTGGTAGGCCAGTCTCATTCTTTACGGGATAAATGTAGGGCAGTCTCAATCTTTACGGGACAAGTTTCTGGTTCTGTTAAACTCTTACAGTGTACCCAGTCTCAAACTTTACGGGACGAGTCTCAATCTTTACGGAATCCTACAGGAGAAGCGGTAAGCGGCAAGATGGGGAAGGTGGGGAACAACTCATTCCTGAGGCAACGTTCGTAATTAACTTAGGTTATCCGTTATCCGTATTCCGTTATTCGTTATTCGTATTCCGTTATTCGTGTCGTGACAGGACACAGAATACGGAACACGGCTTACGGAACACGGTTTACGGGGCACGGCTTACGAAAACCGGGAAGTTATTTCCGAACGCTTCCTTAGCTCGACTTTGTACAAAATTCGAAATCAGAAATATTTCCAGATAATTTTGTAACCAGAGTGAGAATCTGATTTTAGTCAATGCAACTTTACTCGAGTACGAATATTTGAACATCGCATAAAAAGAGTGACATGC
>JAJRYT010000211.1 GCA_024275635.1 Chloroflexota bacterium
CCGGGCTGGGTGCAGATTTTAGCGGCGGAACAAACGCGGGAAAGCAAGGATTGGTATCAGGGAACGGCTGATGCGGTGCGTAAACAGCTTATGGAAATTCACGCGGCCGGCACGAGATATGTTTTGATTTTATCCGGCGACCATTTATACCGCATGGATTACCGTAAATTTTTGCAGCGCCATGAAGAGACACAAGCTGACGTGACAATTGCCGTCCAGCCAGTCAGCCGGGCGAATGCCTCTGGCCTGGGTATTTTGAAGCTCAACAGCGAAGGCCAGATCGTGCGCTTTACGGAAAAGCCTAAAACAGATGAGGCTATCGCCGGCCTGGAAAGCAGCAGTGATTTGGAACGGCCGTATATGGCCTCAATGGGTATTTATGTATTTACCACCGATGTTTTATTCGATTTGCTGGAACTGGAAGGGGACGATTTTGGGCGCGACATGATTCCGGCAGCCATCGAGTCGCACCGCGTGATGGGGTATAAATTCGATGGTTACTGGGCAGACATTGGCACAATTCGCCGCTTTTTCGAGGTTAATTTAGAAATGACCCAACCGGACGCCCCTTTTGATTTTTACAGCCCCAACCGACCCATCTACACCCATCCACGTTTCTTGCCCGCTTCCGAAGTACACGGGGCGCACCTGAACAATGTTTTGTTAGCCGATGGCTGCCGCATTTTCGACGCCACTGTTCACGATTCCGTTATTGGCCTACGCAGCGTCATTGGCGCCAGGGCCAAAATCCAGTCAGCCATCTTGATGGGCGCCGATTATTATGAAACGGAAGAGAAATTAATCAAAAATGAACAACTGGGACGGCCGTCAATCGGCATTGGCGCCGGTTCACTCATTGAGTATGCGATCATTGACAAAGATGCCCGCATCGGCAAGAAAGTTGTTATTCGGGGCGCGCCAGAACGGCCGGACGAGGCCGGAAAAGATTGGTATGTCCGGGACGGCATTGTGATTGTGCCTAAAAATGCGGTCATCCCCGATAAGACCGTGATCTAATCTGTTGAGCGCGGCGGGTTATCGCCGAGTAAGATGTTCATGATGCCGGCGGTATCGCTCAAGTTTTCGAGCAGGTGATCGGGTTGGTATTGGGCTAATGTGTGGGCGGCATGCCAGCCGCTGGCGACAGCAACGGCCGTTGCCTTGCCCGCCCGCGCGCACAAAATATCCGCCGGGGTATCGCCAATGATGACGGTATTGTCTCCCGTAAACGGCCGTCCCCACAAAGCCGCCGCCCGCCGCATGGCAATAGCCGGCAACTGATTGCGATCAAGGGCGTCAGAGCCATAAGCCCCCAACCGGAATTGGGACGGGTCAATACCGGCAGTCATCAATTTGATGGGCGCTGTGCTGTTGATGTTGCCGGTCAACAGTCCCAGCGTCACATCAGCCCGCTCATTTAACGCCGCCAACAAGGGCAGAACACCGGAGCAGGGCAGCATCTCCTTACGCGGAAAAATAGCGCGCGCCTTATCCGTCATCAGCGAATAAACGGCCGGTAATCCGGCCTCAATTTCATCACGACTGATTCCGGCAGCCGTCAGCAGATCGGTGATGATGCGCGGGTCTGTCTTGCCGCTCATTTTATAGCTGTCAATTGGCCCGGCCGTGCCGAACATCTCTTGCAGCGTCTCCATGAGCGTCTGGCGGCCCGCGCCGTGGCTGCGGATGAGTGTGCCGTCAATATCGAAAAGGATAAGTTTCATATCAATAACTCTTTCATTCGCGGCCAGACACCTTTTTCCGGCATGGGGCGGGGCGGCACGGCCGTTCCCACCGCAATGCCCCGTTCGGCCAAAATCGTTTTGATGCCGCCAATCCGCTGCGGCGGCATACAGTCCAGCAGATCATTAATACGCTTGTGTTCCCGCCGGGCGGCAGCCAGGTCGCCAGCGCCAACAGCGCGGGTGAGGGCGACGAAGGGTTCGGGAACGGCCGTACTCAACCCGCTGATCAACCCGTCGGCCCCCATCGCCAGCGACCCCAGCGCAATCCGCTCATTCCCGGCCAGCACAATCAGATATTCCGGCGCGGCGGCCAGGAGTTGGCGAATCATCTGGGCGTCCGGGCGGCTGGTTTTGATACCGGCCAGGCTGGGAATAGCGGCGCTTAATCGCGCCAACAAAGCCGGGCTAATCCCATTAACAGCCATGTGCGGGATGTCATACAACAGCAGCGGTATGCCCGGAGCGGCGGCGGCAATGGCCTGAAAATAGGCCAACAGGCTGTCTTCGTCCATGCCAAAAAAAGTAGGCGGAATGGCCACAATGGCGTCAGCCTTGATTTGAACCGCGTGATAGGTCAGGGATAAAGCCTGATCCATCCGGTTAGCGCCCACATGCAGGAGAACGGGAATACGGCCGTTAACGGCCGTCATCGTCGCTTCATGCAGCCGCTGGCGTTCAGCCGCCTCCAACAAAAGCCCTTCGCCGGTCGTGCCGCCCACAAAAAGCCCCTTCACCCCCTTTTCGATCAGAAAATCAACCAGTTGGGGGAGAACGGCCGTGTTAACCTGGTAACCATCAGCTTGCAAGGGCGTCGCCATCGCTGGCGACACCCCCTGCTCTAACCGCGATTTTAAGGCGGCGATTTTCATCTTCATTGTGCCAACCATTCCTGTTCAGCCTGCGTTAAAGCCGCTTCAAATATCTTCAATCCCGCCATAACCAGGTCATGCGGAATATTCAGCGGCGGCGTCATACGAATCGCATTCACGCCACAGGGGATCAACAGCAGGCCCGTCTCAAACGCTGTTTGGATGACCGCGTTCCGCAGCTCCACCGCCTTCTCTTTGGTTTGCTTATCCTTAACAAATTCAATGCCGATCATCAACCCCCGACCGCGCACCTCGCCAATGCTGGGGTGATGGGCCTGCATTTCGGCCAGGGCGTCCATGATGAACTGGCCGGTAGCCGCTGCCTGGGCCACAATCCCTTCTTTCTCAATCGTTTCCAGCGTTGCCAGCGCCGATGCCGCCGCTACCGGATTGCCGCCAAAGGTGCTGCCATGCGCGCCCGGCCCCCAAACCATCAACTCCTTACGGGCAATAATGCCGCCAATGGGCATGCCGCTGCCCACGCCTTTGGCAAAGCAAACAATGTCTGGCTCCACGCCTTCATGCTCAATCGCCCACCATTTCCCGGTACGGCCGATGCCGCTCTGAATCTCATCGGCAATCAGCAAAATTCCATATTGATCGCATATTTTGCGTAAACGGGGGAAAAAGTTGGGGGCCGGCACAATGTAGCCGCCTTCACCCTGAATCGGCTCCACTAACACCCCAGCCACATCGGTTGGTTTAAGCAGGTGATGAAATACCTGGTTCTCCAGGTATTCGATGACTGCATCGCCGTAATCCTGCCCGTCGCGCACGTTCAATACTGGCCGGTAGGCATTGGGGTAAGGAATATGCTGCACCTTGACGCCCACCAGGTAATTTTCGCGCTGCACCGCTTTGCTGGCGGTAAAGGAGAGCGACCCCAGGGTACGGCCGTGAAACGCCCCCAGGAAACCAATAAACTGAGATCGTCCCGTCTGGTACATCGCCAGTTTAATGGCCGATTCGACCGCTTCGGTGCCGGAGTTAGCCAGGTAAACCAGCGTATCATCCATTGGGGCAATGGCTTGCAGTTTTTCGGCCAGTTCGACCGCCTGCGGGTAATAGAAATCGCTGAGGCAAATGTGCCAGAATTTATCCACCTGCTCCTTAACGGCGTCAACCACCGCTGGGTGACGATGCCCAACATTAAGCACCGCCACACCAGCCATAAAATCAATGTAGTGACGGCCGTCTACATCCCATAACTCCGACCCTTGCGCGCGGTCCACAACCAGCGCATATTCCCGTGTGTAAGACGGGGACAAACAATTCAAATCTCTTGCAATCATCGCCTGCCCCTGGGGGCCGGCGCCTGCTAAACTAAACTTCATCAAGTAACTCTCCTTTGGATGCGTTCGTTTATAACTTTGGCGTTTGAAAAGTTGTAACCAGGTAATTGGTAACTGGCAATTACCCAATTACCCAATTACTCAATTACCCAATTACCAATTACCAGCAAACTGCAAAGTTAATTTTGAACGAACCCTTTGTAACTATTCCGGTTCAATCGTAAATCGCAGCGGGTATCCTTCCAGCCCAGCGGCAAAATGAGCCTGCCCCACCCGCTTTTGTGCCTCTTTCAGCGGCAGCGTCGCCACATAGGCCATACCTTTGGTGTGAGCAACATAGGCCACATACTCCGCATCCGGCGGCAACAGTTGGAAAAATCGGCGCAGGACCATGATGACAAAATCAAACGGCGTCACGTCATCATTGTGAATAATAATTCTGTACGGCGGCTCTTCCTCCTCTTCCGCCAGCGCATCTAAATCAGTCTCAACATCCCACTCGATATCCTGCTCCACCGCCAGAGCCAACGTTCCCGGACAGACTCCTGTCTCAACATTTCTTTCCATCATCCAATCTTGACTCAGATGCAAAAACATAACAACCCTCGACATCCACTGCTGTCCGCTAATTCTAACCCAACATTCAAGCCGTGCATAACCCGCCATGTCATTTAAGAAAGCAAGTGTGTTGGCACAATGAGTTGCCTTTGTTATGATCCGCTCGCTGATTCCCTTACAAATGTTTTTAGGAGACTATATGAGTCGAGTCATCAACGTAAACAATCCCACAAAAATACGCAACCAACACCGGCGCACGATAGCCGAAATTTTGCGCCGTTTAAGCCAAAAACCGGAGATAGATGCTGAAGCCAAAGATATGGCTGCCATGACCGTTTATTTGCTGCGCGAAATTGACAGCGGCGTCAAACAATCCATTATCGCCTGGGAAAAGCGGGGGTATTGGATGAAGGCAGAGCGGTTTCTACGCCAATGGACGTGGACGGCCGAATTTGCGGCCAATATTGAAGATGTGATTCGTCATGATGCCTGGGATTTGCTGCCGGAACTGCTAGCCGAATTAT
This sequence comes from Chloroflexota bacterium, assembly GCA_024275635.1. Classification (GTDB taxonomy): domain Bacteria; phylum Chloroflexota; class Anaerolineae; order Promineifilales; family Promineifilaceae; genus JACKCC01. Next base: position 4,989 of record JAJRYT010000211.1, read on the forward strand.
TTGGACAGTTTGCGGATATTCAAATTAAGTCCATGATGCGCAAACCCGACGTCTGGCGCGGCGCGTACCAAAGGCTGCTGTCCAAGCCGCCGGGCGAATTGCCATACTGAGAAGGGGGATACGGGGAGCGGAAAGTAGAAGGTGGGTAGTGAAGTGATTAGAAGAATCGCTCTCTTGGCTGTTGTCCTTCTGGTATACGTCACCGCCTGCGCAGCGCCGCCGCCGCTGCCTACCAGAGCCGTGGCCGCCACAGTTCCCTCGTTTCTCACCCCTGGGCCAACACTGCCGCCGACTGCACCGCCGACGCTGACGCCACTGATCTTCTCCACGCCGACGCGCCCCCCCTCGCCAACGCCGGCGCCCACCCCCTGCGCTGAATCGGGGCGCATTGAGACCGGCATTTTTCCCAGCCAGGCAGGGAGTATGGCTTACCGGATTTATTTGCCGCCTTGTTATGGGGAAGACGGCCGTTTCTACCCCACCCTCATCATGCTCCCTGGCAACAACCAGACCGACACCATCTGGGACGACCTGGGACTGGACGAAGCCGCCCAAACTGCCATTTACAACGGTGCAATCCCGCCCCTCATCATCATCATGCCCGACGGCGGCTGGCCCGCCCGCAACACCTCCGGCGGGCCTGGTTCCTACGAAACCGTCATCCTCGACGACCTTATCCCCTTCATCGAAAGCAGCTACTGCGCTTGGCCGGATGCGGCTGGACGGGCCATCGGCGGCCTCTCGCGCGGCGGCTATTGGGCGCTAGAAATCGCCTTCCGCCATTCTGAACAGTTCGCCAGCGTCGGCGGGCACAGCGCCAGCCTGCTCGACATCGCCGCCGGGCCAGACCTCAATCCCCAATACACCGGCCTCACCCATGACCTTGGCAATCTACGTATCTACCTGGACATTGGCGCAAATGACGGCGGCATTGCCAACACACGCCAACTACACGAAGATTTGACCGCACACAATATCTCCCATACCTGGGTTCTCAACGAAGGCGGACACATTAACAGCTATTGGACAGCCCATTTAGCTGAATACCTGGCCTGGTATGCGGCTCCCTGGCCAGCCAACCGTAATGCGTATCCGCCTTGTCCGTAACTGCACTTTTAGGCTGGAGCACGCTCACCAAATGGGTCCCGTTTGTTAAATGGTGCTGATAGAAATCGCCAGAAGATTTTAGACCGGGTCAGCCATTTTATGCTCACGCCGGTTTTGTCGTTGGCCAATATTTTTTGCGCTAAAAATGGCGCGACTGTCTCTACCCGATCAGAGAGAATGTTAAAAACCCGGCGAGAGCGTTCAAAGGAGGCCGTATCAGCGGCTAAGGGATCGAGCAGTAAGTCGGTGACGACCATGCCGGGGCTGAGGAAGCCGACTTGCACGGCCGTTTCCTTCGTCTCGTTCACCAATGCCTGGGTGAGCAGGCGGACGGCCGCTTTGCTGGCCGCGTACACGCTCATCCCCCGGCGCACATGGCCGTTGGAACCGGCTCCCTGCATGTTGTAAAGTTGGCCGAATCCCTGGGCCAGCATCCCCCGAACGGCCACGCGCGAGCCGTGCAGTACGCCCAAAATGTTGCCGTCTACGATGGCTTTGATTCGTTCCGGCGGCAGTTCCCACATGGGTAATAAATCATGGCCCAGTCCGGCGTTGTTGATCCAGATGTCTATTTTGCCGAAGCGGGCGACGGCCGTTTGCCACAACGCTTCCACCCGCCTCAAATCGGCCACATCGGCGGCGCACCCGTACAGCCGTTCCTGGCCGTGCTTAGCCGCCAGTTGTTGGCGCGCTTTGTCTACGCTGGATTGGGAACGGCCGTTCACTGTCACCGCGCACCCCAAATCCAAAAACGCCTCGGCCAAACCATACCCAATCCCGCGCGTACTGCCTGTAATCACAACTGTTTTCATGAAATGCTCCTAAATACTTTGTCGCTATCACGCATTTCGTGCTATTCTATCCAGGTATGCGCGATCTTACATCCCAAAAGCAAGGATAACTGAATCGAATGAATATCAACTTTTTTGCTACCTTACGCCAGATTGCCGGGCAAAAAACGGTGGATTTTGACCTCCCAAACGGAACAACCGTGCGCCAATTGGCAGAAATCGTCGTCACCCGTTTTCCGTCAATGCGAAAAGAACTGCTGGATGAAAACGGTAATCTGTGGCCGCATGTACATGTGTTTGTCAACGGCCGTGACTCCCCCTATCTGGAAAACGGCGTCAAAACCATCATCAAACCCACCGATACTATCAACATATTTCCCGCTGTAGGCGGAGGATAAACCATGAGACAACATATCGAAGAAACGCATAGTATCCCACTTTGGCTCCTGCGCGATTATTTGGAAGAAGTTGGGGGGAAAGTGGAAAGCTAAAATCGCGTGGTTGGGAATGACTGGATTGCCACTCTGACAAAATTGGAACCGCGCCGGGTAGGATCGTTGCGAGTCGGCCGGGTAAAAATAGAATTTGAGGGACAGCCAGACGTCCTCATGCAAATACAAACCCAATTCCACAAAAAGACGATGCGGGCCGGCGCGTGAGATTCTTCCCTAAAATCAAACAAAAAAGGAACGGCCGTTCCGGCCGTTCCTCCAACTAATCACCAATAACCTACGACCGATTACAGAATAGCCAGTTCCTTCAACTTCCCTTCCGGAACCACACCATTCTCCCAACCGCGCGCTTCGTAATACTCGGCCAACATATCATCTATTTCACACACATGCCCTTCAGAGCCAGGCATCGTTGACGCTTCTTCCGAGAAACGTTTCGGCAAATAATCGCTGCCTTCGCCAAGTCCGGCCAGATTGTTGAAATAGCGTTCCAGGTTGTAAATCCGCTCGCCGGTGACAAGCACATCATCCGAAGTAAACTCAACGCCCGTCATCGCCGCGTATTGGGCCGCATACTCATCCGTTCCCATGGCAAACGCGCTGAATTTACACAAATCCATACTGTCCGAGAACGCATGAATATCCTGGAAAATCTTCACCAATCCGCCCTTGCCTTCCCAGGCCAACGGGTCGGCGCTCAACGATTGGAAGGGCATAATATTCAATTCCGCCGCCGGAGTATAAGCGCGAAGATGGCATGCGCCCCGGTTGCTGGTAGCATAACCCAGACCCATCCCTTTCAAGCCGCGCGGATCATAAGCCGGGATGGATTGACCTTTGACGTCCATGCTCAACTCAGGATGTCCAAATGCTTTGGCCGCCCTGCGCGCTCCGCCGGCTAGAATATCACCCTCACCCTCACGCAAGGCTAGTTTTTCGGTCATAGCAACCATGCCGTCAGTATCACCCCAGGCCAGCGTGCCATTCCCGTTGGTGTACCCCTTTTCCGAACATTCCATGTACATCGAGAATACATTGCCCAATTCAATCGCATCCATGCCGAAATCGTTACACTGGTCAATCATCTTGGCCACGCTGTTGATATCGTCATTGCCGCAGTTCGCACCCAATGACCATGCCGGCTCGTACTCAACACTCTCCATCCGCAGCCCTTTGTACGGCCCTTCTTTGATCTCAACCTCTTTCTTGCAGGCCACCGGGCAGGCATGACAGGTGGGGTCGTTGACCAGAATGTTGTCGTTGACAAACTCACCACTTAACTTTTCAGCTTGCTCGCCAAAGGAGGTGAACTGGCTGTTCTTAGCCGGCAGCGCACCCATCGTGTTGGTGATGTTCATAAGGACGTTGGTGCCGTAAACAGAAAGCCCCCCCTTGCGTGGGCTGGTGATGTTAGCTTCGTCCATGATGACGGACAAGGCGCGGGAATGTGCTTTCTTCCAACCCTCTTTATCCGCCGGTTTGGGGAAGCTCTTTTTCGCCTTAATAACGATAGCTTTCAAATTCTTACTGCCGCCGACACAGCCGGTGCCGCCGCGTCCGGCAGCACGGTCATCTTCGTTAATCCAACCAGCGAACCGGACCAGATTTTCGCCGGCCTGACCAATAGACATCACGCTCAGGTCTTTTGCCCCATATTTATCCTGAAAATATTTGATCGTTTCGTGAACGCCTTTGCCCCAAACTTCCGAAGCATCGCGCAGTTCAACCGTGTCATCGGAAACGTAAGCGTAGACCGGACTTTCGGCTTTGCCTTTGAAGAAAAGAGCATCAAATCCGGCCCAGCGCAGGCGGGCTGCCGACCAGCCGCCCATGTGGCTGTCGGTGACAGTTCCGGTAAGGGGAGATTTAGTGACAACGGCGATGCGACCGCTCATGTTTGCGGCCGTTCCGGTCATTGGCCCATTCATGAAGCAAAGTAAATTTCCGGGTGATAATGGTTCCACTTCAGGGCCGTTTTCCAGCATGTAGCGTACACCTAAACCGCGCGCGCCAATATATTTTCGCGCCCAATCCTCCGGGATTGACTTATACGCTACTTCGCCCGTGCTCAGGTCAACGTGAGCTGTATGATTTGCATATCCACCTAGGTTCATATTTGTCTCCTTTTCTTATCATTTAAACCATCCGTTTCACAACCTGTTTTGGGGGATGTTCTTATGCCCGCATCACCTCCTCTTCTAAACAAAATTGAGGATTGTTTGTTTCGCATATCATTCAGTGGCGCTTTTCACCTGCCAGGAGGGAAAATGGCTATCGTATCTTTTGCTTGCACAGGTTTTGCAAATCCGCCATCATAGCGTAAATCACGGCCGTTTAATAAAATACGCCAGCCTCCGCGAGGTTTATAAATCGGATACGTTTCTACCCACAACGAATCCGGCTTTTCTTCAGAACGCCAGATGCGCTCCAATGCCTCGGTATGAATTCGCGGAGCGTAACTAAAAAACTTTCGCAAGACGTCGCCGACCGTATCATCATGAACGGCATGAGCCAACAACTGCTTGTAGCCAACCAGGTTGCGAAGGCGGCCAAACAAGTGGATTTGAATGGGACAACTGCCCCGGTCAAGCTCCCGCGCCACATCATAGCCCAATTGCATCAAATGCAACTGCGCTGCTAAATATTTATTCCAACCGGCCATCGCCCCGGCAATCACTTCAGCGGATAAGCTTGCTTCTTGCATGAAGGTCGTGAAAGAAGCCAACACCAAACCAATCGATCCGGTCACATAAACTGGCGGGGTATGAATCTGGCGCGGTCCATGTCCAGCATGGAATTTACCGGCCCGAAACAGGTAAAAAGCAAATTCTTCGCTGGTATCCATGCCCAGCGCGCGGCTTAACCAGACGGAAAAGAAGCGGCGACGTTCGGCCAAGTGTTCTTCGTCCGCGCCACTCTCCCAACCCAAAACAGCGGCCGTTTCCGGAACCGATAGCAGATAATTATAGGTATTGACAACTAACTCTATAGAGCGACTCAGGAGAACTTCCACGGAGTGGGACATCATTTCTTTGTCCCGTCTATCCAACCCTACAAACCGCAACACGCGCTGCCATTCCTGGCCCGGATTTGGAGCTAGACCTTGAAGTTCTAATGATGGGGAACCATTAGTTGAGCGCATTGTGCAATCTAAATGACGTAAAGGATGGTGTATAGACTTAGGAGAACTACTTTCAGTATATCCCAAACCAAAGAATTTTGACAAGCATTTCGAAAGGATTGAGGTAGCTTTTCAATATTCCAGGGACTCTTGACAAGTTTTCTATATAGAAAGCTTTTCCAAAAACCTGTAGGGGCTTGCCGCTCTACTCGGTTTCTCGGGTCAGGTATTCCGGCGGCGGGCAGGCTTTGGCTGCGGCCTCTCAACCAGACGCAACTCATGACTAAAATAGCGACGCTGGAGAAACAACGCCAAATCCACCAGGGCAATCATCACCGGCACTTCAATTAAGGGGCCAATGACGGCCGCAAAGGCCACACCAGAATCAATGCCAAACACGGCAACGGCAACAGCAATCGCCAGCTCGAAATTATTACTGGCGGCTGTGAACGACAATGTCGTCGTTTGGGCATAATCCGCGCCAATGCGCCGCCCCATCCAAAAGCTAACCAGAAACATCAGGACAAAGTAAATCGCCAGTGGGATGGCAATACGCACTACATCTAGTGGGATTTGGACGATCAGGCTGCCTTTGAGGCTGAACATAACCACAATCGTAAAAAGGAGGGCGATCAAGGTGATGGGGCTGATGCGGGGCACAAAAACATGATCATACCAATCGCGCCCTTTGGCCCGCAGCAGGAAAAATCGAGAGATAAAACCGCCAATCATGGGGACGCCCAGGTAAATAAACACGCTTTTGGCGATCTCACCAATGCCGATTTCAACCACGCTGCCCGTCAATCCAAACAGCGGTGGCAGCACGGTGATGAAAACCCAGGCGTACACGCTGTAAAATAAGACCTGGAAGACGCTGTTGAAGGCGACCAGCCCGGCGGCATACTCCGTGTCCCCCTGGGCCAGTTCGTTCCACACGATCACCATTGCTATACAGCGCGCCAGACCAATCATGATCAGGCCAACCATGTACTCCGGGTAATTGGGCAAAAAAAATGACGGCCAGCGCGAACATCAGGACAGGTCCGATGACCCAGTTTTGCGCCAGGGAGAAACCCAGCACGCGCCGGTTGCGAAAGACTTTGCCCAGTTCTTCATACTTCACTTTGGCAAAGGGGGGATACATCATCAATACCAGGCCAACAGCGATGGGGATGTTGGTGGTTCCAATCTGGAATTGATTGATAAACGTCTCCACACCAGGGAAAAGGTAACCGGCAGCGACGCCGCCGGCCATTGCCAAGAATATCCAAAGGGTGAGGAATCTATCGAGGGTTGATAATTTTTTGACTGTGCCCGGTGACCTTTTTGATGGGTTGGTTTTGCTCATTTCCTGTACTTCTCCAAAAAGTAGCTTACCGCAACGACGCAAAGGATGCAAAGAGAATCGGATTAATCTCTATCAACAAAAACGAGTGTTCAATCGTGTGTTGGCGCTGGTGATGGGAGATCTGTTTGCCTTCGGACGGCACACAATTACCCAATTGTTGCTAACGCTGGGATTAACAGACGAAGATTGGAGTGCATGGATATACGCCAGCGCAATAATAACTTGGCTCAAATTTGCGGACTGGTTTGCCCCACTCATTACGATCAACAACGACGAATTTCCAACAACATGCTTATTCTCCGCCGCTTTGCTGAATCAGCTTAGCCACCAGCGCCGTCCAGCCGGTTTGATGGCTGGCCCCAATGCCGGCGCCGTTGTCGCCATGAAAATATTCGTAAAAGAGGATGTGGTCGCGGAAGTGAGGATCGGTCTGAAATTTAGGGATGCCGCCATTAAACGGCCGTTTCCCATCCTCCCCCCGCAGGAAAATCCATGTTAGTCGCTGCGACAATTCCCCAGCCGCCTCATTCAAATTGACATAACTACCCGAACCGGTGGGCAGTTCCACCTGCAATGCATCACCGCAGTAATGATGGTATTTTTGCAGCGATTCAATCATCAAATAATTGACCGGGAACCAAACTGGGCCGCGCCAATTGGAGTTGCCGCCAAACAACCCGCTGCTTGATTCGGCCGGTTCGTAGGCGACGGTGTGGGTGTGGCCGTTGACGGTGAATGTGTACGGCCGTGCCTCATGTTCCTTCGACAGCGCCCGCAAGCCATATGGGGAGAGGAACTTGGCCTCGTCCAGCATGTGGCCCAGCGCCTGCTGCAACTGCTGTTGATCAACCAGGGAGAGGAGGAAACGGCCGTTCTCCCCCGACTTCGTTAACGTGTGAATATGCTCGACCCAATCCGGCCGGTAGCGGATAAACCAATCCATCCGCCGCTTAAAGCGGGGCAAAATCGCCAGCAAATCCGGCTCAATCGTCTCCACGGCAAACAACGGGATCAGCCCTACAAACGAACGAATTTTGAGCGGAACGTGACGGCCGTCTTCCCGATGGATCGCATCAAAATAAAACCCTTCTGCCTCATCCCACAGCCCTTGAACACCACACGTATTGTTGATGGCGTTGGCGATGTAAATAAAATGCTCAAAAAACTTCGTCGCCACATCTTCGTAAGCCGGTTTCGTGCGCGCCAGTTCCAGCGCCATCGCCAGCATGTTCAGGCAGTACATCCCCATCCAGGCTGTACCGTCTGCCTGCTCCAAATGGCCGCCGGTCGGCAGCGGCTGGCTGCGGTCAAAGACGCCGATATTGTCCAACCCCAAAAAACTGCCCTGAAAGACATTGTTGCCGTCGGCGTCCTTGCGGTTAATCCACCAGGTAAAATTCAGCAGCAGCTTATGGAACACTTTTTCCAGGAAATCGGTGTCGGCGCGGCCGGTGGCGTTGCGGGCGATTTTGTACACGCGCCACGCCGCCCAGGCGTGAACAGGCGGATTAACGTCGCCAAAAGCCCATTCGTAGGCGGGAAGCTGGCCGTTGGGGTGCATATACCATTCGCGCAGCAGCAAAATCATCTGCCGCTTGGCCCATTCGGGGTCAATCATGGCCACCGGCAGCATGTGAAAGGCCAAATCCCAGGCAGCGTACCAGGGGTATTCCCACTTATCGGGCATGGAGATGATATCGTTGTTGTAAAGATGGTTCCAGTCATGATTACGGCCGTACCGGCGCGCGTCCGGCGGCATTCCATCAGGATCGCCGTTTAACCACAGTTCCACGCTGTAATGATAAAACTGCTTTGACCACAATAGTCCGACGAACGCCTGCCGCTGGACATTGCGCGCGTCATCGCTCAAGTTGGGCGGCTGGATGGCGGCATAAAATTCGTCCGTTTCCCGGATGCGTTGGGCAAAGGCGGCGGCAAAATCGGCGAAGGGGGCGTCGTTTTCCCGGTCGGTGAAGCGCACACGCACGGTCACGCTTTCGCCCGGCGGGACGATGGCCTGGAAATGGGCGGCAGCTTTGCTGCCTACGCCATTGGGGTTGAGACGGCCGTTTTCACCCCTTACCACAAAATCGTTGATGCTGTCTTTAGTGTAAGGCGATTGGTTGGGGATGCCCCACAGCCGCTCGCTGTTCGTTTCATTTTCGGTAAAAAGCAGGGGCAGGCCGCCGTCTACATAATACCAGCGGCGGCCCAGGTGGCGATGAGTGGTCTGCACTTCAGAAATCCGATTTCTCAAAGAAATCGGATTTCTAATCTCGCGTAATTCGGGACGAGAACGGCCGTAGCCCCACGACCACGTATTGCGATACCACAACTGGGGCAGGATATGAATGGGGGCGGGATCGGCGGCGCGGTTAACGGCCGTAATCCGGCACAAAATATCCTCCTCCCCCGCTTTGGCATACTCAATAAACACGTCAAAGTAGCGGTCTTGCTCAAACGCATCGCCCAAAGCGTCAATCAGTTCAAATTCAGGATCATGGCGGGAGCGACGGCCGTTTTCCGCTGCCAGTTCCGTGTAGGGAAAAGCAACCTGGGGATATTTGTACAACATCTTGGCATAAGAATGCGTCGGCGCGCTGTCCAAATAATAGTACAACTCCTTCACATCCTCGCCATGATTACCCTCATTCCCGGTCAGGCCAAACAGCCGTTCCTTGAGAATGGGGTCTTGTTCATTCCACAGCGCCACACCCATGACGATATTCTGGAAGCGGTTACAAAAGCCGCCCAGCCCATCTTCGTTCCAACGATAGGCGCGGCTGCGGGCATGATCGTGTGGGAAATATTCCCACGCTTCGCCGGTGGCGCTGTAATCTTCCCGCACCGTCCCCCAGGCGCGTTCGCTGACGTATGGCCCCCACTGTTTCCAATCAGCCCGGCGCGCTTCAGAATCGGCCAGGCGCTGGTGTTCGGCCGTTTGTTGGTCTGATTTTGTCATTGGAATTCTCCTATCCAGGAAAAAAGATTTCGTGGCAAAAAAACCTTGCTGTCAATCACGCCGCAAGCGCAGGCTGATGAGGAGGGCAATGAGGGCAATCACGGCCGATACTAAAAACGTCTCCGCCAGCACCCGCACCGTCACCCCGGTCAGTCCATCTACAATCGCCTTTTGGTAAACCGGGTCGCTGAACGGCAAATCGGGCAGGGTGATTTGAGTACGCAGCGCATCAAAGCGGCGCAGTCCCCACGCCGTCAGGCCGGAAAGGCCCACGCTCATCCCCATCAGGCGCAGGACGACGACCAGGCTGGCGGCGATGCCTCGTTGGGAGTCAGGAGCAGTGTTGATAACGGCCGTTCCCACCGGCGTCATCACCAACCCAAATCCGGCTCCCAAAACCGCCAACTGCCACGCCATCTGCCCCAGCGGCGTCCCCACAGCCCATGATTGTCCCATCAACCCCAGGCCGACTGCGCACAAAACCAGCCCAGCTGCCGTCACCGGCCGGTAGCTGAACCGCTCCGTCAAGCGGCCGCCGACATAAGCCATCACCGCCATCGCCCCGGTCATCCCGCTGAGCAGATAGCCGCTGGTCAACGCCGCCTGTGTCACGTCAACCTCCAACACGTTGATGAGCAGGGGAACGTTGACCATGGCAATAATCAATACACTACCAACGAGGAAATTGATGAAAACGGCCGTATTAAAGTTGCGCTTCCGGAACAGGTTAAAGTCTATGAGCGGGGACGCGGAACGCCGTGAAGCGGGAAACGTGAAGCGGGAAGCGATCCTGTCGCTCTCCACTACCCGCTTTCCGCTCCCCGCCCTCTGCTCAACGAAAATAAAAAATAAGAAGGCCGCCGTCGCAAGAAGATAAAGCGGCCAGGCAGCAGGGCTGCTGTCATCCAGGCTGGCAAAGCTGCCGGCGCTTTGCACGTCGCCGCTGTTCAGGAGAGCCAAGTTAAGGGCCAGGAGCGCAACGGTCAGAGTGAGCATTCCCAGCCAATCAATCCGTTCCCGCGTTTTCGGTTGGGGCAGGTCGTGCAGCGCCCACCACGCCAATCCAATCCCCAGCAAACTAAGCGGGATATTCAGATAAAACTGCCAACGCCAGGTTAAAAATCGTACCAACAGCGCCCCATACAGCGGCCCCCACACCCAACCGGCCGTGTCAATTGCGCCCAGCGTCCCCATTGCCGTCGCCCGCTTTTTAGGTTCGTACACATCGCCAATAACCGCCATCGCCACCGGCACCATCGCTCCGCCGCCCAGCGCCGTCAACACCCGCCCCACGATAAAACTGTTCAAATCCGGGGCCAGGGGAACCCAAATCGAACCGGCCAGAAACAACGCCATCGCTCCCACATACACTGCCCGCCGCCCCAAAATGTCGCTCAGACGGCCCACAAACGGCATCGCCGCCACATAAGCAATCAGATACGCATTCACAATCCACGCCGCCTGGTCTAACCCGTCCGGCAACGGGATGTTCAGGTCAAAAATAATCTGGCGCAGCATCGTGGAAACCACCGTCAAATCATCGGCAGCCACAAAGACGCCAAAGGCAACAACGGCGAGAATCACGCGGGGGGATGGCTTTCGAAACATGAAAATCAGAAGGCAGAGGGCAGAGGGCAGAACAATTTTATCTTCTGCCTTCTGATTTCTGCCTTTTGCCTTATAAGAAAAAGTCCTTGAGCGCCGCCGAAATATCAGCCACCATCGCGTGCCAGGGCGCGTCCCGATCGCGGGTAATAACCATGTCGCCGCCTTCGAGGCGCAGCCGGGCAATACCCTCAATCATAGCCAATGCCTGGGCCACCGGCGATCCCTCCTCCATCGCCGCGGCGGATTCATACACCTCCGCCTCGTCTTCCGCCAGGGTCAGGTTGGTAGAAATGTACATTTCCTCGCCATCATCGCTTAGTTCTGTTTCGATTTCAATATATTCAGACATGATTATGATTATAGCGTTTTTAGCCGCCAAACTCGATGCCTTGCGCCAGTGGCAGTTCCTTCGACCAGTTGACGGTGTTGGTCTGGCGGCGCATATAACTTTTCCAGGCGTCGGAGCCGGATTCACGGCCGCCACCGGTATCTTTTTCGCCGCCGAACGCGCCGCCGATTTCTGCCCCGGACGTGCCGATGTTGACGTTGGCAATGCCGCAGTCGGAACCGCCGACGGCCAGGAAGGATTCGGCCGTTCTCATGCTGTCGGTGAAGATGGCGCTGGATAATCCCTGGGTCACTTCGTTATGAAGCTGCATCGCTTCCTCAAATGTTTCGTATTCCAGCAGGTACAGGATCGGGGCAAAGGTTTCTTCTTTGACGATGGCGGTTTGGGTGGGCATTTTGACGATGGCCGGCTCGACGAAATTGGGGCCGAGGTCAGGCCGTGCCCGGCCGCCAGTGAGGATTGCACCGCCGTCGTTGGTGGCTTGTTCCAAGGCGTTGATCATTTGGGTAACGGCCGTCTTCGTCGCCAACGGCCCCATCAACGTAGCATGATCCAGTGGATCGCCAATCTTGACCTGCTTGTAAGCTTGCACCAGTTGGTCGGACAGGGCGGGCGCGATTTCCTTGTGCATGAGGATGCGGCGGGTGGACGTGCAGCGCTGCCCGGCCGTGCCCACCGCGCCAAACAAAATGCCGCGTGTGGCTAAATCCAGGTTGGCGTCGGGCGCGACGATGATGGCGTTGTTGCCGCCCAATTCCAAAATCGTCCGGCCCAGCCGCCGCGCCACCGTTTCCGATACTTTGCGTCCGGTGGGAATGGAACCGGTAAAAGAAATGAGCGGCAATCTTGAATCTTCAGTCATCATCTGCCCTACATCCCCCGCCCCAACGAGCAAATTGAAAACACCGCTCACGCCGTAATCGGCCATAACCCGGTTGGCGATGTGTTGGACGGCAACGGCCGTTAACGGAGCCAGCTCAGATGGTTTCCACAACACCGTATCGCCACAAACGGCAGCAATCGCCGCATTCCACGACCAAACTGCCACTGGGAAATTGAACGCCGAAATCACGCCAACCGGCCCCAGCGGATGCCACTGCTCGTACATGCGGTGGCCGGGTCGTTCCGAGTGCATCGTCAGCCCGTACAACTGGCGCGACAGGCCGGTGGCAAAGTCGCAAACGTCAATCATCTCCTGCACTTCGCCCAGCCCTTCGGCGTGGATTTTGCCCATTTCCAGAGTGACCAGCTCGCCTAACGGCTCCTGGAGTTCGCGTAAGGCATTGCCCAAATCGCGTACCAGTTCACCACGTCTGGGAGCGGGAACATTGCGCCAGGTCTGGAAAGCGGTCGTGGCTTGATCCACTGCTTGCTTGTAGGTCGCGGGCGTTGCCGGCAAGACGCGGGCAATTGGGTCACCCGTTGTCGGGTTGTAAGAAGTAATTGGCTCCCCTTTTGATTCAATCCACTGCTCCGGGCCAGTGCAAACACCGGCATTCAATGGTTGAATTTTCAATTTTTTCAGAATTGCGTTCATGGGGCCTCTCAAATTGTGCCGTCAATGGGATTCAAATCGCCGCCAGTTTAGCACAAGAAATGGAGGAGGCATAGTTGTTACACAGAGATGCACTGAGGATACACGGAGACTCACAGAGAGGACTTAGAGAAACCCTCTGTGAATCTCTGTGTCCCTAATCTTTTTCACCGAGGATTGTGGTATATTTTGAACATGAAACGTGAGGGTATGTGATGGCAATTGTGAAAGAAACAGATATGGTCATTGTGGGATCGGGGCCGGGCGGGGCAACGGTGGCACGGCAGTTGGCCCGTTCCCAGGCTGGATTGGGCGTGACGCTGCTGGAACGGGGCCGCGATTGGCGGCGGCATCCGCTGTACGGTACATACCCCGGCGGCCTGTTGTATGCCGATAAACACGCCCTGCTCTTTACCCGCGAGGGGTTGAACATCATCCGGCCGCTCATGTTGGGCGGGGCGACGAGTATGTACTGCGGCTGCGCGGCACGGCCGTTACCCTGGTGGCGCGACAAATACAACATCAATCTGGACGCCTACGCCGACGAAACCATCGCCGAATTGGGCATTGCCCCGCTGTCTCTGGCCGAGCGCGGCGTCGCTTCCACCCGCATTGCCGAAGCGGCGCTGGAATTAGGCATGAAATGGTTCCCACAAGACAAATTCATCTGGCCGGGACGGGCGCGCCGCTTTGACTGCGGGGCCAAATGTATGCTCGGCTGCCGCTGCGGGGCCAAATGGAGCGCCGCCGAATTTGTGGACGAGGCTGTGGCCGAAGGCTGTGACGTGTGGACGGGCGCAAAAGTGAATGCGGTTCTCATTCAGGATGGCGTCGCCACCGGTGTAACCGGCACGGTTCACGGTAAACGGTTTACGATTTACGCCCCAACGGTCATTCTGGCCGCCGGAGGCATTGGGACACCGCGCATTTTGCAGCGCAGCGGACTCGCCCAGGCCGGGCAGGGGATGACGATGGACACGACGGTGATGGTTTACGGCCACGCCCCGTACAAAGGCATCGGGCAGGATCCGCCAATGACCTGGAGCTATGCCGATGATGAGTTGAGCGTGTTGTACTCGACGCTGATCGATCCCTGGCTGATGTATCCCATCATCATGGCGCTGAAAGGGCCGGCTTACCCGCTGACCTGGCGCCGTTGGGGGCGCACGCTGGGGGTGATGATTAAGTTGAAGGATGAGATTAGCGGTGAGATTGAGCGGAACGGCCGTATTCGCAAAGGACTCACCGCCAATGACCGCCAGCGGCAAGCCCAGGCCGAGAAAGTCGCCGGTAACATCCTGCGCCAAGCCGGCTGCGACCCGGACACCATCTTCACCGCCCCCCTGCGCGGCACCCATCCCTCCGGCACCGTCCGCATCGGCGAAATGCTGACGGCCGATTTGGAAACCGAAATCAAAAACCTGTACGTTTGCGACGCCAGCGTCTTCCCCGAAGCCCTGGCCCGTCCCACTGTCCTGACCATCATCAGCCTGGCCAAACGGCTGTCCAACCACCTCATCGCACAAGACAGCAATCCACATTCATGACTCCTAACGAATTGCGAGATCGTTTAGACCAATTTCCGCGGCTGCCGTTGGCGGCATACCCGACACCGCTGGAACGGCTGCCCAACCTGAGCCAGGAATTGGGCGGGCCGTCGTTATGGATAAAACGGGATGACGAGATTGGGCCGGGGATGGGCGGCAACAAAGGGCGCAAGCTGGCCTTTCTCATGGCTGACGCCCTGCGGCGGGGCAAACGTAAAGTCATCACCTTTGGCGGCTTACAGTCAAACCACGCTCGGATGACGGCGGCGGCCTGCGCCGCGCTGGGGTTGGAAGCGCACCTCTTTTTCTTTGAGCGCCGCCCGCCCAAGTTGCAAGGAAACCTACTGCTGGACAAACTATTCGGCGCGAAGCTGCATTTCATCCCCTTTGGCGTCGCCGCCGCCGCCTCGATGACGCTGGAGAGGACGAACAAGCTGGTACGATTGGTAACGGCCGTTCTCGTTGGCCCCCGCGCTTACTTTATCCCGGTAGGCGGGCACAACGCGGTCGGCTGTCTGGGGTATATGGCTGGGGCACGGGAACTGCACGAGCAGGTAATGGCGTTGGGTTTGGAGCAGGTGACGGTGGTAACGGCCGTTGGCGCCGGCGGCACGCTGGCCGGACTCATGGCCGGATTGGCTCTGCTTGATTCTCCCATCAAACCGCTGGGAATTGACGTGGGCAAGCTGTGGAAAGCATTTCCGGCCAGCATCGCCCGATTAGCAGGGGAATTGTGTACGGCATTGGGCCAACCGCATACTTTCCGAACGCTTACATTAAGTTGATAGACATGCGAGCGAGGTGGTACGACCCGGCAATCGGCCGTTTCATCAGCCCCGATACCATTGTACCAGACCCCGCTAATCCGCAAAGTTTCAACCGCTATAGCTATGTCAATAATCGGTC
>JAJRYT010000212.1 GCA_024275635.1 Chloroflexota bacterium
ACCCGCATGATTTTAAGGGCGTTATCCGGTTGCGGATCACGGAAGCTGGCCGGCGGATGGACGAGGAATCGGTCTAGGGGTAGGGGGGATTATGCGGTCTTCTTCTACCGGCGGCGATCAACCGCGACGACATGTTAACGTAGCCTTTTGGGCAGTCATCGTCATTGGGTATGCGATTGCCTTCATTAGCATTGCCACGAATTCGGGTTGGCAGCCAGCGCCCTGGCAAATCGCTGTTTCTATTATCCTGGGACTGATTTATCTGGCCTGGGGGGTGTATGGCGACGATCTGTTTGCGCGTTATCCTTCTGCGTGGGGAACGGCCGTCTTATTTCTCGTCCCCATGTTGGCTGTACTCGCGGTGCAGATTTTTTTGGGAGCCAATGGCACCTGGCTGCTTTCTTTGCCGATTGTGGCGACGGCCGTACAACGACTCCGTCCTATCTGGCGCTGGCCGATTTACATCTTTTCCCTGGTCGGCATGGCCCTGCCCATCTGGCAGGCTACAGGCGACATTGCCCAGGTTTGGGGGTTTACGTTGACGTTTAGCCCGGCGGTTTTGTTTGTGGTCGTTTTTACGAAAGTCAGCATCAATGCTCAACAAGCGCAAAAGAGAGCGGAGGAACTGGCATGCGAATTGGAGGGGGCCAACCGGCGGTTGGCGGCGTATGCCATGCAAGTAGGGGAGATGGCGACGACGCAGGAGCGCAACCGGCTGGCGCGGGAGATTCATGATAACCTGGGGCATTATTTGACAGTAGTAAATGTGCAGATCGAGGCGGCGCGGGCGGTGTTGGCGGCAGACCCGGCCAAAGCGCAGGATGCGTTGGCCAAGGCGCAAAAATTGACCAGGGAGGGGTTGACGGCCGTGCGCCAATCGGTATCAGCCTTGCGCGAATCGCCGCTGGACAATCAATCGCTGACTGAAGCCATCTTGGTTCTGACGGCCGAAATCCGCCAGGCGGGGATTGTGGCCGAGTTTGAGCAAAAGGGAGAGCGCCGCCACCTGCCGCCGGAGACGAAGCTGGCGTTGTACCGGGTGGCCCAGGAGGCGCTGACGAACGTGCGTAAACACGCCCACGCTTCGCGGGTGGATGTGACGCTGGATTTTGCCGCGAACCATCTGGTGAAATTCACGGTGCGGGATAATGGCGTCGGCAGCCCGGTGACGCCGTCCGGGGGATTTGGCCTCATCGGCATCCGGGAGCGGGTGCAGGCGTTGGGCGGCGAGTTGAAGATGGAAACGGCCGTGGGTCAGGGGTTTGTGTTGGGAACGGCCGTGCCGGGGTAAGGAATGACAAGGTGACGAAGATTCGTGTTTTGCTGGTAGATGATCAGGCGTTGTTTCGGGAAGGGCTGCGGACGCTGCTGTCGGTGTGGGATGACGTTGAGGTGGTAGGGGAGGCGGCGAATGGGGCGGAGGCGGTGACGGCCGCAGCCCAACTCAAGCCAGACGTCATTCTCATGGATTTACGGATGCCGGTGTTGGATGGCGCAGCCGCCACCCGGCGCATCTGCGCTCAAAACCCAGCCTGCCGCGTCATCGTCCTGACCACGTTTGACGACGACGAGCATATTTTCGACGGGCTGCGGGCGGGCGCGGTTGGTTATCTGCTCAAGGACGCGCCCTCGGCCAAGCTGGTAGAGGCGATTCGGACAACGGCGCGGGGAGAGTCGTTTTTGCAGCCGTCAGTGGCGGCCAAAGTGGTAGCGGAATTCTCTCGAATTAGTCAGTCTCCAGTCTCCAGTCCCCAGTCTTTAATTGAACCCCTCTCTGAACGCGAATTGGAAGTGCTGAAGTTAGTGGGGGACGGCCGTAGCAACAAAGAAATCGCTGCGTCCCTTTTCATTGCCGAAGGCACCGTCAAAAACCACCTTACCAATATCCTAGGCAAGCTCGGCGTCCGCGGCCGTACCCAGGCGGCGCTCAAGGCCAAAGAACTCAACCTCCTCTAACTCCCCACTTCCAACTTTAGTCACTTTCCATTTTAGTCACTTCCTACTGACCCGGTCACAGCGCCAAATATGACCAGAGCATGACCTCTGGCACATCCAAACTAACCCCCATTTTGTTAAATTACAACCAGATTATCTGACTGTCTGGAAAACAAGGAGAAGAGATGGCGACATTAACCAGCCAACAAGTGTGGCAGGCGCTGGAAAAAGAATCATTTGCTGTTTTGGGTATGGTATCGGCCAGGAACGAAGCGCGAACGGCCGGAATTGTCTACGTGGCGCGGGCGGGGAAGTTGTACATCTCCTCGCGCAAAGAGGCCTGGAAAGTGCGCCATATCGGGCAAAACCGGCATGTCTCCCTGACAGTTCCCATCGCCAAACGCATTCCCTTCATGCCCTGGATCAAAATCCCGGCGGCGACGATCTCTTTTGCCGGGGAAGCGGTGGTACGGGCGCTTGACGAGGTAGATGACGGGATTTTGCAGGCGCTGATGCGCGGCTTGCACACCGACCCGGAGGTGCGGCAGACGACTTGTGTGATTGAAGTGACGCCGGTGCGGGATTTTGTGACCTACGGCGTGGGCGTCCCGCTGATGACAATGCGCGACCCGCAGCAGGCCAGAGGGCGGGCGCCGGTAGCAAGTAACTAACTGAGAGTGGAGACTGGAGGCTAGAGACTAGAGACTGGCCTAATCTCCAGTCCCCAGTCCCCAATGAGGAACAAATGAAAAAGATGAACGAGATGATTTTGGAAGTGAAGGATTTACGCAAGCAGTATGGCAGCCGGGAAGTGGTGAAAGGGATCAACTTCTCGGTGATGGCGGGAGAAATTTTTGGCTTGCTGGGGCCGAATGGGGCGGGCAAGACGCAGACGATTTCGATGTTGACCGGGGTGGTGGAGCCGAGTGGGGGCACGGCCGTCATCGGCGGCTATGACATTCGTAAACGGATGAACCAGGTCAAAAAAATCAACGGCCTGGTTCCGCAAGATTTGGCCCTGTACCCCACCCTGAGCGCGCGGACCAACCTCAACTTCTTCGGCCGCATTTACGGACTGCGCGGCAAGGCGCTCAAAGAGCGTGTCGAAGACGTGCTGCGCGTCGTCGCCCTCACCGACCGGGCCGACGATCCGGTGGAAAACTACTCCGGCGGCATGAAGCGGCGTATCAACATCGCCGCCGGGCTGGTGCATCACCCCCGGCTCCTCTTCCTGGACGAGCCGACCGTGGGCGTTGACCCGCAAAGTCGCAATCACATCTTCGAGAGCGTCATGCGGCTTAACCGGGAACGGGGCATGAGCATCGTTTACACCAGCCATTACATGGAAGAAGTGGAACTGCTCTGCCACCGGGTGGCTATCATTGACAATGGCGAAATCATTGCCCTGGACACCGTCAAGAACCTGATCGCCATGCTGGGCGGCGGCGTCATTCACGTCGGCTTGAACCAGGTGGACGAGGCGCTGTTGGCCCGGATTCGGGCGCTGCCCGGCGTGGCCCAGGCCAGCCTGACGACCCGGCCAGCGCCGCCCCCCGCCAACGGCGGCGAAGCGGCGGACACGCTGACGATAGCGCCCACCCATCCGCTGGTGAAGGTGGAAGCCCGGCACAGCCAGACGGCGCTCATCAACCTCATCAGCTTTCTCAACGAGCAGGAGATACCGTTGGTATCCCTGGAAATTCTGGAACCCAACCTGGAAAATGTGTTCTTGCACCTGACGGGGAAGAAGCTGAGGGAGTAGGATTGAAGATTGAAGATTGAAGATTGAAGATTAAAGATTCGGCGTCACGTTTTAATCATCAATCATCAATCTTAAATCTTCAAGGATGAAGAACATGAACATTTTAAGCATAGCCTTCAAAGATTTACTGATATTTTTCAAAGATCGCGGCTCGGCGCTGCAACTGTTTGTGCTGCCGCTGGTGTTCATCTTTGTTTTTAGCGGCTTGGGCAATGTGGGCGCGAGCGAGACGGCCGTGACGCGGCTGCCGGCAGTGGATTTGGACGAGGGGGGGACGGCCGTCGCCCTCCTCCAAAAAATAGACGCGGCCGGCGGCGTCAAGACGGAACTGATGGCCCAATCTGACGCTCAAACCCAACTGGCAGCGGGCCAGATTGATTGGCTGCTGACCATCCCCGCCGGATTTTCCGACGACGTGGCCGCCAACCAGCCGACCGCCTTACGCCTGACCAGCCACCCCGACGCCGACGAGGCGGCGCGGGAGACGGCGCTGTTGGTGATAGACGGCGCCGCCCAGGAGTTGACGCTGCAAGCCCAGATTTTGACCAGTTTGCAGATGATGGCCGAGATGCAGGGGAGCACGCCGGGACCGCAGGTGTTCACCACAGAGGTCATCCAGGCCCAGGCCCAAAGCCAGTTTGAAGCGGCGGCGGCACGGCCGCTCATCAGCATTAACCAGACCGCTCCCGGCCGACCTGACGCAGAAACAGCGGCCCCGGCCCCCTTCAGCGGCCCCAACGTCACCGTCCCCGGCTTCACCGTCCTCTTCGTCTTCCTGGCCGCCGGGGCCACCGCCCTCTCCATCTACAACGAAAAGAAAATCGGCAGCTTCCGCCGCTTGCTGGCCGCCCCCATCAGCAAAGCGGAACTGCTGTTGGGCAAGATGCTGCCCACCTTCTTCATCGCCCTGATCCAGGTCGGCGTCATTTTTCTGATTGGCGTCTTCCTCATGCCGCTGCTGGGGATGGAAGGACTGACGCTGGGCGAAGACCCGCTGGCCGTCCTCCTCATCGTCGTCGTCATGGCCTTGTGCGCGGCGGGCTTGGGCGTCCTCATCGCCGCCTTTGCCCACACCGAAGGGCAGATTGGCGGCGGCAGCGCGGCGCTGCTGTGGCTGATGGGCGCGTTGGGCGGGGCGTTTTTCCCCACCTTTTTGCTGGAAGGCTTTTTGGGGCAGGCGGGCAAAGCGGTTCCCCACTACTGGGCGGGCAAGGCGCTCTACGGCGTCCTGGCACGCGGCCAACGCCTGCCGGACGTCGCCACCGAGCTGGCGGTTTTGTTGGGCTTCACCGCGCTGTTCTGGCTGGTGGGCGTGTGGCGGTTTGATTTTGACTAAAACGAGGTTTGTGATGGATACTATTCGATACACCCTGGCGGTGGCCGGGAAAGAGTTACAGGTGATGTTCAAGGACCGGGGGGCGTTGGCGGTGCTGTTTTTGCTGCCGCTGCTGCTGGCTTCGCTGCTGGGGACGATGTTCCAGTCGTTTGGGGTGATGGGTGATGGGGAGGCGACGGCCGTTTCTCTCGACATTTTCCTGATTAACGAAGACGACGGCCCCTACGCCGCCCAAATCGTCACCGCTTTGGAGACGATTGACGCGCTCAACATCGAAAGGCTGGATTCTGTGACCGAAGCGGACGAACGGATAGCCGACGCCCAGGCATTGGCGGCCGTCATCATCCCCGCCGGGTTCAGCCAACGAGTAGACGCCTACGAGCCGGTGCAGCTGCAAGTCATCGTGGATCCGGCCCAGGAGATCGCCGCCAGCATCGTCAGCGGCATTCTGCGCCAGGTGGCTGGCGAAGTGGAAGTGGTCGGCGAAATTTCGTATGGGATTCGGGCCGTTTTAGCTGAATCCGGCGCGCTGGCCAGCGCGCCGCCGGAGATGCAGCGGGCCATTGAAGCGCAAACGCTGGGCGTCATCATGACCCAATTGCAGGAGATGCGGCAAAATCCGGTCATCACCGTGCGCAGCGAAGAGCTGGCCGGGGCGGTGGCGACGGAACCGGTCAATCCATTTGGTTACGTCGTCCCCAATTTCGCCGTCATGTTCTCTTTCTTCCTGGTGGGCGTCATTTCGGCTACGCTTTTGAGGGAGAAGGAAGAAGGCTCGTTTCGCCGCCTGTTGGCCGCGCCGCTGCCGCCTGCCGCCATCATCGCCGGGAAAATGTTGGCTTACATGCTGATCGTCGTCTTGCAGGTGGGGGTGTTGTTCGGTGTCGCCGGGGCCGCTTTTGATATGCCGCTGGGCCAGTCGCCGTCAGGCTTGCTGCTGCTGACGCTGGCGTTAGCGCTGGCGGCGTCGGCGCTGGGGATGCTGCTGGCGGCCGTCGTCAAAACCAGCGGTCAAGCGGATTCGTTGGGGACGATCATCGCTTTTGTCCTGGCCGGGCTGGGCGGGGCTATCGTCGCTTTCCCGGCTGGCAGTTTTATGGACAAGGTGACGCTGTTCACGCCGCACGGCCACGCGCTGCGCGGTTTTTATGGGCTGTTGAATGATGGATTGGGGGTGGTGGATGTGCTGCCGCAGGTGGGGGCGGTGGCGGGGTTTGCGGCCGTTTTCTTTCTGGCGGCGATGTGGCGGTTTAAGTTTGAGTGAACCGGGGAAAGTGACACAGAGACTCGCAGAGGAGGCACAGAGGTTCACAGAGAGAAAACAGAGATTGTAAATAAGGCCCCAGTTGAACGCTGGGGCTGGGGGGGGATCGGATAAACTTTGTCTGTCTGGCAGCGGCGGATGGGAGAAGGAGCGGATGGACGCATGGATTGGAAACAGTGGCAACAAAAATTCGAGCAGTTTCTGGCGGAACAAATGACGGATGACGCGGCGCATGATTTGGGCCACATCCGGCGCGTGGTTCACAATGCGGTGAAGTTTGCCCGGATGGAAGGGGCGGCGCTGGCGGTTGTGTTCCCGGCGGCGTGGCTGCATGATTGTGTGATTGTGGCCAAGGATTCACCTTTACGGTCTCAGGCATCACGATTGGCGGCGGAAACGGCCGTCGCCTTCCTCCGCGCCCAGGCCTACCCTGAACAGTATCTGGACGCCATCGCCCACGCCATCGCCGCCCATAGCTTCTCCGCCCAAATCCGGCCGCGAACCATCGAAGCCCAGGTGGTGCAAGACGCCGACCGGCTGGACGCGATTGGGGCCGTTGGCATTGCCCGCGCTTTCATGGTGGGGGGCAAACTCGGCCGTCCCCTGTACGACGAGGCCGATCCCTTCTGCCAGACGCGCGAACCGGATGATTTTGTGGCTACCGTTGACCATTTTTACACCAAATTATTCAAACTGGAAGCGACGATGCAGACGGAAGCCGGTAAGAGAGAAGCGCACGTCCGCACCCAATTCATGCGCAACTTTCTGGCGCAACTGGGGCGGGAACTGCCTGAGATTGGAGATTAGAGACTGGGGATTGGAGACTGGGGTAGTCTCTAGTCTTCCACCTGGAAAGCATTCTGTTTCTAGCTCGCGGTTACCTGGGCATGCAAGGCGTCTGGGTCGAGGATGAGGATTTGGCCCGGCCGCGTCTGAATCCAGCCGCGCCGCCGGAAGTTGCGCAGGCATTTGTTGGCGCTTTCGCGCGTCGCGCCGATGAGGCTGGCCAGGTGGCTTTGGGTGAGGGTCATGTTGATGCAAACACCGTTGGGGGTGACACGGCCGTAATTCTGTGCCAGTTCCAGTAATTTACGCGCTAACCGTTTGGACACATCCAGCGTGGCCAAACTGTCCATCTGCCGCGTGTTATACCGGACGCGATGGCTCAACACCTTCATAAAATTGAGCGCCAACCGGGGGCATTGGCGCATGTGGCGGCGAAAATCTTCCCGGCTCATTGTCAAAAGAATCGTCTCGTTCAAAGCCACCGCGCTGGCGGATCGGGTCAGGCCGTCAATCACCGCCAGTTCGCCGAACATATCGCCCGGCTTGCCGAACAAAATCACCGACGTCTCGCTGCCGTCCAGCCCGTTGACGAAGATGCGCACCTGGCCTGACTGAACCAGGTACAAAAACTGGCCGGAGTCGCCTTCGTGAAAGATGATTTCGCCCGGTTGGAAGCGACGCGGAACCATATCCGGAGCGATGGCGGCGAGTTGAGACTTGGTCAGATCGGCAAAGAGCGGCGTCCCTTTGAGGAATGTGATTTGGTTCATGATGATTGAAGATTGAAGATTGAACATTGACCAATCATCAATCATTAATCCTCGATCTTTTTTATAATTGGCTTAAAACCAGCCCGATGATGACGGCGAGGGTGATGCTGGACAGGAATTCAGCCAGGTAAACGGCCGTCTCCCCCTCATCCTGTACCATTGACCATTCCATCACCAGCCGGGGGGTAGTGATGAGCGGAACCAGGATAAACTGGCCCAGGGCGACAAAAGTCGTTATGAGAATGCGTTCCAGGATGCCCAGATATTTGTTGCTGATGCCGGGAAAAACGGGGCCGGAACCTTTGACCAGGCCGTAAGCGGTGAACTTAACCAGTACCCAGGCGGGCATGGTGATGAATGCATAACCCAGCAAATAGAAAAGTGCGCGGTCACTGTGAATGACCTGGGCCAGATCGGCCGTCAGCGTCGCCAGGGATAGATAGCCGCTAACATTCAGGGCCAGGATGATAACGGCAAAATGGGCGATCTGGTCTAAAATAAAGCGTACCAACGGCGAGATAGGCGGCTTAAAGCGCAGCTGTGACGCATCAATCAAGATATGGGCCAGGCTGATGACCAGCGCGCCGCGCCACCAAAGTGGGTCAAACGGTAAGGTAAAAAGCCAGGTCACCGCGCTGACGATCAGCCCATGAACCAGAATGCCTTTTAATTCGCGGCTTTTCCAGAGTGCCAGGCGGTCCCATTGTAAAATGTAATCCCCAACGAGGTGGGCCAAAAACATGGCGATGATCATGAGATTGCTTCCTTATACGGTGATGATTCCAATACACACGGGTTACGATGATGGTTCCATGATACTGAACTATTGAACGCCTCGCTGTGAAATATGTCACAACGCCGGTAGAATTGCGTGAACAGTTGAAATGAGAGGAGATGATGATGGTTCGATCTGAATATATTGAATTTTCTACCAGAGGGGATGCCGATATTGTTGACGTGACCGAGCAGGTGGCGCAGGCCGTGGCTGACTCTGACATTGCCAACGGGATTGTGACGCTGTTTACGCCGTCGGCGACGAGCGCTTTGACGACGATTGAGTATGAGTCGGGCTGTGTGAGCGATTTGCGCCGCTTGTTTGATGAGATTGTGGATCCGAAACGGCCGTATGCCCACAATGCCTGCTGGGGTGACGGCAACGGCCACAGCCACGTCCGAGCAGCGTTGTTGGTCGTTCAATTGTTGGGGGAGTGAGGTGAGGGGATCGTTTGTAGGGATTCGTATTCCGTAAGCCGTGTTCCGTAAGCCGTGTTCCGTAAGCCGTGTTCCGTAAGCCGTATTCCGTAAGCCGTGTTCCGATTACGGATTACGAATTACGAATTACAAATTACGGGTCACGGACAACGGATTACGGAACACGGACTACGAATCCCGCCACGCCGCCACGATCTGCCGGTGGACGGCCACATTTTCCAGAAACTTTTGGCGCAGGGTTTCATCGCTGATGCGGTTGGCCTGTTTTTGCAGTTCGGCGTATGTTTGGGCCAGAATAGTACCGGCTTGTTGGGAAACGGCCGTATCCTCCCCCGCCGTCTGCTTAAGCGCCTGGTAACAGGTAAACTGCACCTGGAGCGGATACTCAATCCCGTCAGAACCATGCTCGGACATCCAGGCCAAAATCTCCTCAACATGTAGCAAAGCTTGTTTGTTATCGCCTTCCGCCGATGCCGCCCGCGCCAGCCCCGCCAAATCATCAATTGCCAGAGAATCCTGACCCAAATCGCGGCGTATCGCCATTGCTTCGGCATAGGCTGCCGCTGCGTTATCCAATTGCCCCAAGCCTGTTAAAGCGTGGCCCAAATACGTCAGACTGTAGCCCTGGCCGCGCCGGTCGCCAATCTCCCGCTGGATGATCAGCGCCTGTTCACAGTTTTGCCGCGAGGCTTCATTGTCGTCCAGGCCATGATTCACCAACCCCAGATTGACCAGACTGGTGGCCTCACCTTGACGGTCGCCAATGATCAGCCGGATTTCCAACGCCTGTTGGTGGTTGTCACGCGCCGCCGCATAATCCCCCATGTCGCCGTAGATCAGCCCCAGGTTGCTCAAAACTATCGTCTCGCCGCGCCGGTCGCCAATTGCATGATAGATCGTTAAAGCCTGTTCATCATGATCCCGCGCCGCCGGATAATCGCCCAAATCATAATAAATGACGCCCAAATTACTCAAAATATCCGCTTCCCCCTGGCGCTCCCCGGCCGTGCGGTAAATTGCCAGCGCCTGACGGTAAAATTCTTCGGCGGCCGGATAGTCGCCCTGGAAAAGGTGAACGTGTCCCAGGGTGTTCAAGCTTTTAGCCTCGCTTTGCGGGAACCGATTACTGCGGGCCAGGGTCAAGGCGTGGCTCAATTTCTCCCGCGCCGGGTCATAATCCCCCTGCCGCCAGAGCACCCGACCCCAGGAGATGTAGGCTTCTGTTTCGCTGCCGACGGCCTGGGTTTGGGTGGCAAAGGTCACCGCTTGATGGGCGGCGTCCAGGGCGGCGCCATAGTCGCTGATCGCTTCAAAATAGTTGGCCTGTCGCAGCGCTACTTTGGCCTGGCGACGGCCGTCGCCCATCTCCGCCGCCAATGTGACCAGAGTCGCCAAATCTTGCGCCTGGGCTTCTCGCTCGCCCCGCAAATCATTCACCGCCTCGCGGGCCAGCAAGAGTTCATACCGGGCCGGCCGGTCATCAGCCGGGGTTAGTTCCAGAGCGCGGCTGAAGTAACCGGCCGCTTCGATATTGGCAAATTGGGCCGCCGCCCATTGCCCGGCCAGCCGGGCGTACACTCGTTCGTGCCCCTCGTGCCCGGCGCGATGCCAATGATAGACCAACAAGGGGTAATAGGGGGCCAATGGCGTTTCCAGCCGGCCGGTTGTGGGTGGCGTGTTCCCCTGACCGTATTTCGTTTCGTACCAGAGGGCAACGGCCGTATGCAACTGCCGCCGCTGGGCAAAAAGCAGCGTTTCGTAAGCAACCTCCTGCGTAATGATGTGCTTAAAGATATAGGTCAATTCCGGCTCAGGCGCTTCCAGGGGCGTTAAATCCAAGTGCGCCAAATCTTCCAAATACCCTCTCAACAACCGGTGGCTGATTTCCAGATGTTCCCCTAGCGTGTCACGCAGCGTGGGGTAGGCAAAGGTACGGCCGATTACAGCCGCAACCTTAAGCGTCAACTGCTTTTCCGGCGACAGCCGGTCAAGGCGGGCCAGAACAATCCCCTCAATCGTGTCGGGTAAAGTCTGAACCGCTTCAGCCAGATCACGATTTACAACACACTGTTTTTGACCATCTACATCCCGGACAGCAATAAGGCCATTATCGCGCAGCATGTATACCAACTCGGCGGCAAAGAAAGGGTTCCCGCCGGCGCGGGCGCTGATAAGCTCGGCTACAGCCTCTGGCAAGTCGCCATCCAGGCCGAGCCGAGCCGCCGCCAGCGCCAAAATATTCTCTGTCGAAAGCGGCGTCAACCGCATCCGTTCCGTGATAGCCATCGCTGCTAAAGCGGCGGCTTCAGTATGTAAAGACCCCTCCGCCGGGGGACGCATCGCCACGACCAACAACAGCGGAACCTGGGCAATACGCAACCCCCGCGAAACCTGCAAAATCAAATCCCAGGAAAGCGAATCGAGCCATTGCGCGTCCTCCAACACCAGCGCCAGAGGTCTGTCTGTTGCCCAGGCATATAAAAGAGACATTAAAAAAGAAACCAGACTTTCATGCCGCAAGTGGGCGTCCAGTGAACGAGTGAGATCGTTTTCAGGAAGACCCAAATTCAGAACGTCATTTAACAGAGGCAATCGTTCGACCATATCAGGAACGCTGTCTTGCACCTGCTCTGCTACCCGCTGCCGTCGTAAATGGGGATCATCAATGTCATCAATGTCAAAGTAAGATGAGAAAATCTCCCGCCAGGCGCGGTATGGCGTTTGCTGCTCAATGCTGCGCCCCATTCCCTTTAGACCGGCCACCCCGCGTTGGCGCATGAGCCGCGCCAACGCTTCCACTAACCGGGATTTGCCGATGCCGGCTTCACCTTCGATAAGCAGGCAAAGAGGATGATTACGGCCGGTCCGGATATCGTCCAGGGTGGATGTTAACTGCGCTAATTCGGTTGTACGGCCGATAAGAGCGCCGATAGCTGTTGCCGACTGCTCATCTTGCCCGGCTTCGCCTGTGGGTTGATAGACGCGGATAAGCCCGACTTTTCCTTTGACGCCAACTGGGGGCAAGCTTATGAAAGCCAGACGCTGCCGGGCCCAGCGATAGGTCTCATACCCGCACCGAATCTGGCCCGGCCCGGCCGCGCTCATTAATCGGGCCGCCAGATTGACTGTATCGCCCATGACGGTGTATTCGCGCCGGGTGGCGCTGCCAACCGGCCCGGCAAACACACGCCCGGTGGTGACGCCAATCGCCAGTTGGAGCGATTGGGACTGGGCCAGGGATTGTAGATCCATGGCGCAGCGCACGGCGCGTTCCGGATCGTCTTCGTGAGCGTGTGGCGGCGCGCCGAATAAGGCGAGCAGGATCGTGCCTTTGTCATCAACGGCCAGTTTGTTGATGTTGCCTTCGTAACGGTTGATGATTTCCTGGGCTGATCGCAGGAAGGTATGTAGTTGGGCGATGGCGTCCGGCTGTTGGTAATCAACGCCGGCAACGCCCACGAACAGCACGCTCATGGGGCGCAAGACGGCCAACCATTCCTGTAGTTCTTCGCCCAGCCAGGCCAGGACGGTGCGCGGTACGAATGCGCGGAGGGCGGTTTCTGTGGCCGCCGGATCGGGGATGCGCGTCCACTCGGTCTGTGGCAGTGGTTGGGGCGGGACGGGATCGGGATGGATGAGGTTTTTGGCTTCGGGGCTGAGGGCTGTTTCGCCCCGTTGGGCTTGATGTTCGGCCTGGGCAACCTGGCGCAGCGGGTCGCCGGCGATGACATATTCCCACCGCCCCTGACCGCCGCCAATCTGGGCTGATAGGATTTCGCCGGCCCCAACGCCGATTTTCATGCCCAGGGCGACGGGGCCGGCGCTGGTGTCGAGGGCGGCGAATTCGGTCATGGCGTTTTGCATGGTTTGGGCGGCTTGCCAGGCGCGCCGGGTGGCGATGCTCAGGGGTTCTGCCTCAGCCCGGAATACGGCCGTCATCGCATCCCCGCTAAACTTGACGACCTCGCCGCCTTCAGCTTCGATGATGGCTATCATGCGGCTGAAGTAGCCGTTTAAGAGACGGGTTAACTCTTCCGGCCCTTCTGATCCTTTCTGGGCCAGCGCTTCTGTGAGCGGCGTAAAACCGGACACGTCGGCAAACAAGATCGCGGCGGCGAATTGTTCGGAAACGGCTTCTGACGGCGGCGCGGCGGCGGCGGCTTGCACTGTTTTTTGGATGATGCACGGAGGAACGTAGGCAGCAATTGTTTCCAGGATGTCTGTCATAATGCGCTCTATGTGAAAAACTTAATTACTGATTCCCAAGTATAGCATAATGGCAGGGGGGAAGTGACTAAAGTGACTAAAGTGGCTAAAGTGGGAAGTGACTAAAGTGGGAAGTGACGCGCATTGTTGTGTGCGCGGTGGATGCCAGACTGCTGGCAAGACCTACGAGGTTTTGCCCGGAAACCTCGTAGGTCTTGGATTATAAATGCGTGCGGCTTTACTTGAGGACGACGGGCAGGTAGACGAAGGTATCGCCGCCGAGTTTGGGCTGGAGGAAGCGGACGCTGGTCATCCCTTTGCGGTTGTCGCCGCCGTCGGTTCCGGTAGCGCCGTTGCCACCCTGGGTGACGGCCCAAACCAGGAATTCGTCCCAACGGCCGTTTATCCCGCTCTCGTCATCTGTCATTTGGAAGAGACGGCCGTTGATGTAATCGTTAAACGCGCTGGAACCGTTGAAGGCGGGGTAGTAGATGGACAGGCCATGCGCGCCGCTGTGATCCCAGTAGTAGCCGCCAGCATTGCCGCTGTCATGTTTTTCGTAGGCGACGGCATTGGTAACGGCCGTTTTCACCTGGTTGGCAATCGTCGTTCCCACCAAACCGCTCGTCTCGTCGGCCAGGTCCCACAGGTCAATGTAATCGGCGTTGACCGGGTTGGTGGCGTCATTGCTGGCGGCAAAAGCCTGGGCGTTGCTGCGGGCGGTGGTAACGGCCGTTTTATTCCCCGTCGCTACCAGCGCATTCCCCAGGTTGGTAGCCGCCTGTTTGACGGCCGCCATCTGGCTGGTATCAATCAGTGAAATGGTGTGGGGATACCCCTGGGCAACGGCCAGATTGTAGTACGTGTCCACAATATTCTGCCCCACAGCCAGCGGCGTATCTGTTTGCGCCAGACCGCTGAAATAATTGGGATAGGTACTCAACCCCCAGCTAATCTGCTCAAAAAAGACGACGTAATCAACCCATTGGCTGACGTCGTAAGCATTTTCGGCCATGCCCATCAGGCAGGCTTCATAGTCAAAAATATCAATTTTGCGCTGGCCGATGTTGGTGATGTCCTTCAGCGCCGAATACACTTCCGGCGGGGTCAGGCTGTCGTTGCCGTTCGTCTGATCCCAACTGATGCCATAGACGCCATGCCCATGATCATCAAGCGCCAGGTAATAATTCTCCGCCGGGAACAAATCCATCGCCCAACCAGCGAAGCTAGCCAGCGTGTCGGGATCGCCCATATTGACTTCACCGCGCGGCCAGTAATTGACTCCCTCCTGGTAAACCCCGTTGGGCTGGATGTGATACCGCGCGGAATCGCCATCGCCCGGGCCGTCATAAAGGACGAGGATGTCCATGAAATTGGCTTTGCTGCCGATGAAGGTTTCGAGATTTTGGATGTATCCCTTCAATGTGGCCTCGAAGTTGATGTCTTCAGCGTTGAGGTAGAGCATCACCGTCCATTTGCGGCCGCCGGGGTTGGGGTCGTCGGTCGGCGGCGGCGCTTGCCCGGTTCCGCCGCAGTCTACGGTCAGTTCGTAGGTGTGGTTGGGGCCGCCATAGCCGGTGAATGATTCCACCTGGATGTAGTAATTGGCGGAGACGGTGTTGGTGTAATGGATGAAGGAGTCGTAGCTAAACCCGTCATCGTCGTTGAAATCGAGGAAAGTGACGCCGGGGCTGCTGTACAGGGTCAGCATGGAATCCAGATCGGACGGATTGTTCAGATCGGTGCGGGCTTTGATGTCAATGTCAAAGGCGGTAGGCGCATTGTTAAGGACTAACCAATCTTCGTCGTAGCTGGAGAAGGCGTCGCCGATGACGCCGTTGATGGGGGTGTCGCAACTGATGGGGGTGGCGTTCAGATAATCGTCGTTGGACTCATTGGCGTCGAGGCCGCTGCCCCCGCCGGTGGCGTAGATGCGGATATAATCTATCCAGGCGGCGGTGTCGGTTCCTGCGCCGCCCCGGTTGTACATTTCAAAATTGAGGTCAATGTCCTTGCCTAAATTGACTGCATCGGCAATGGCGGCAACTTCGGCATCGCTCAGGGTAAACAAAACCTGTTGCCATTCGCCGGTGGCGTAGTAGACGTCCATGCAGCCCAGATCAACCAGGAAATTCCACGTACCTCCTTCTGTAAGACTGGCGCAGAACCAGTCGCTGCCAGGCTGGGTTTCGTTCGTACCAATGCCAAACCAGTAATTGATGGTGACGTCGGTCGTGCCGGCCGGAAGGGTAAAAGTTTGATAGAGGAAATCGTTTTCATCCCCGTCGTACCAAAGGTAGGCGGCGTAGGTTCCTTCAACGGCCGTTACATCGCTCACCCCCACCGTCGTCACAGCGCTTGGTCCATCCGGGGCGGCCGGGTGGGGTTTGGCGGCGACGGATTGGGCGGGGAGAGACGGCCGTTCCTCAACCAGACTGGCCGGGCTGTCGGCAATGCCCACCGTGTCCGAATACCAGAGCCAGTTGGTCAGGTCGCCCGTTTCAAAGCTGCCATTCAGGACGAGTTCGCCGTTGGGGTCCGGCGTGGGCGGCGGCGGCGGCGTGGCGTCAACTGAGTAGCCCCAGACCTGCACTTCATCCACAAACGGCCCCTCATATCCAGCGCTAACCGAGCTGTCACTTTCAAATACCCAAGCTATCCATACTTCTGAGTAGCCAGCATATGAAGTCAGCCAATAAGCTTGGTCCGTCCAACCGCCCGTGTTGCCTGACCAATAATCGCAACTGTAGTTGCTAAAATCAACTGAAACACAAAAATACAGCCAATCAAACTCAGGTTCCGTGTCCAGCCAAAGACCAAAATTAACGAAGATGTCATCCATGTTGCTGAAATCGAATTTGTATTCCATCCAGCTATTTAAGTTGTCGGAATACCAATCAGTGTATGGATCTAATACATCGGTATCGGTGTAAATTCCACCCGCTGCCGGCCAGACTGACCAGGAGCCGTATTGAAAATAATAACTTGTATCACCCCAGGTGCGGTCAAAGCCATCATTCCCAAAATCGCTTAGAATCCAATTGCCTGGAAAAGTGCCTTCAAACCCTTCATCCAATTCAAGGGACCAACCCTGGGTGGTCAAAACGCCGTCGAGGTTGGGAGATTGATACGGGGCGTCTGGGCCAGCTGCCCGGTCGCTGCCGGATTTCTCCGGGGCGGCGGCGGGCAGGTCGGCGGGTTTGTTGGCGCCGGCGGCCAGCGCGCCCAGCTCGCCCCGCTTGATGTGCAGGCTGGGTTGGAAGGGGACGACTTCCAGGTCGGTGTTGGCGGCGGCGGCCGGGGCGTTCGCCGTTCCCGGCTCCGGCGTTTGTATAGGCGGATTGAGGGGCGGGGGGGCTAAAGGGGGGGCGGTGACGGCCGTTTTCGCCAATGACGGCGCGGGGAGCAAAAATGGAATTGCTAAGACGAGGACAAGGACACAAGTGGCAACCGAGAATACAAGAATGCGACGGTAATTAGAACTCATTATATCCCTCCAAACGTATACATTTATAAAACGGCAAGTTGGCTCAAGGTGAGCTGGGGCCGATAGGTACCGATACAACTATAGTCACGATTTTGCTCCATCCCTTCTATCATTGATGGAATCAACAAAATGGCATTCGTCTTCACAGTATACTCAATATCGGGCGTGCGAATCAATGAATTTGCGCCGGGACAGCCCGCTTTTCACTCAAATTTTGCAATTGATTCGCTACGGGGCAACCATAAAGGTTGCCCTACAGGAGGCGAACTGCCGCAGTTCATTACCCAGGGCGATTGCATACGCTCGTTTTTGCTTATTGACGACGGTTGAAAACCGTCGTCTGAAGCGCACTAAAATGGGTGTCTTTTAACATGCTTCAGCCTGTTTCTTGTCTCAGAATTCCTGGCGTATGCGATTGCCCTGGTTCATTGCCGAAAATAGTTGACAATATCGCTTGAATTGTTATGATTGTGCCCTGACAATTGGCACAATTATGCAAAATTCAACCCCGTTCCTCTATCAGGAAATTGCCGAATCATTGCGGCGGCGCATTGCCGCCGGTGATTTGAAGGCTGGCGATAAACTGCCGCCGGTGCGCCAGATGGCTAAACAATGGGGCTGCACACCGGGAACGGTCAGCCGCGCCTACGCCATCCTGGCCCAGGAAGGGTTGGCAACCGGGCAGCGGGGCAGCGGCACGCATGTCATGCCCAATACGCTGCTGCCGGAAGATATGACCAGACACTGGGCCGGTCTGGTTCATCGCGCCGATCAATTTCTGTTGGCAGCTATCAGCGGCGGGCATTCCTCGGCCCAGGCCGAGGCGGCGCTCAAGCTGGCTATCTCGCGCTGGCAGGAATTGAAGCGACAGGCTGTTCCGCCCGCACCGACTGAGGCCACGGAAAAAACGGCCGTGCTCCGTCTGGCCGGAAGCCATGATCTAACACTTGGTTTTCTGGCGCGGCTGCTGGCAGCGGAAGAACCAGGCTTGCAGTTGACACTCCAATATGTGGGCAGCCTGGGCGGATTGATTGCCCTGGCGCAGGGGGAGGCGGATGTAGCCGGGACGCATCTGTGGGACGAGGCGACCGACCGTTATAACCTCCCTTTTGTGCAAAGATTGCTGCCGGGCCGCCGCGTCGTTTTGCTGACCCTGGTCAAGCGTTCACTGGGGTTGATGACCGCCCCCGGTAATCCGCATGGTTTGCAAGGGCTGGCCGATCTGGCCCGGCCGGCTGTCCGTTTGGTGAACCGCCAATCGGGATCAGGCACGCGGGTGTGGCTGGACGCCCAGATCAAAGCGATCAACGTCGCGCCGGCGCAGGTGACGGGCTATGACCGGGAGGAATTAACTCACATGGCCG
This sequence comes from Chloroflexota bacterium, assembly GCA_024275635.1. Lineage (GTDB taxonomy): Bacteria > Chloroflexota > Anaerolineae > Promineifilales > Promineifilaceae > JACKCC01. Next base: position 18,123 of record JAJRYT010000212.1, read on the forward strand.
TGGCCTCGGCCGTTAAACAAAATGAGGCTGACGTGGGCCTGGGCATTCAGGCGGCGGCGGCGGCTTATGGCCTGGACTTCATCCCACTGACTCAAGAGCGGTATGATCTGGTGTTCCCAGAAACCGTTTGGCAGTCTCCGGCGGCACAGGCGTTGGTTAAAATTATCCGCTCCGACCATTTTCAGGAATCAGTGATGGCGCTGGGTGGGTATGACACGGCCGTGACGGGGCGGGAAATTCGTTGTCCGTGAACCGTAAACCGTAATTTGTAATTTGTAATTCGTAATTTGTAATTCGTAATTCGTAGGGAGACGATATGGGCGATTGCCTACCACGAAGCATGAAAATAGTTGGAGGATGAAGTGCCGCCACACCCTTCATAATTCATCCTTCATAATTTTCAAGGGAGATTCACCATCAACGACATTCTACGCGGCGTGGCGCAGGCCATTGAACTCATTGCCGCTGGCGACCCGGTTTTGCTGGCGATTGTGGCGTTGTCGCTGCGCGTGTCGGGTGCGGCGTTGTTGGTCAGTACGCTGCTGGGCATTCCGGTGGGCGCATTTTTGGGATTGAGCCGGTTTGCGGGACGGCCGTTTCTCGTCACCCTCATCTACACCGGCATGGGCTTCCCGCCCGTCGTCGTCGGCCTGTTCGTTTACCTGCTCCTCTCGCGCAGCGGGCCGCTGGCCCAGGTCGAATCGGTCTTGATCCCGGCCCTGTTTACGCCGGGAGCGATGGTGTTGGCGCAAAGCATCATCGCCTTCCCGCTGGTGGCCGGGTTTACGATGTCGGCCGTCATGGGCGTGGATCCGCAGTTGGCCTTGCAAGTGCAGGCGTTGGGCGCGACGCGCTGGCAAACGGCGCTCACCACTCTGGTCGAAGCGCGCAGCGGCGTCCTGGTATCCGTCATCGCCGGTTTTGGCGGCGTCATCTCCGAAGTCGGCGCGGTGATGCTGGTGGGCGGCAACATTGACGGCAAAACGCGGGTGCTGACGACGGCCATCGTCCTGGAGACGCGCAAGGGGAACTTCGATCTGGCGATTGCCCTGGGGGTGATCTTGCTGGCGCTGACGTTTTTGGCGAATGGGATCATGCTGCGGCTGCAAGGACAGGACGCGCATTGAGGATATTCGTATAGCGACTTATGACTGAGCCATTGTACCGCTTGGAAGGGATAACGAAGGATTACGGTGAGCGGCAGATTTTGCAGATCGACTCGTTGACGATTCGGCGGCGCGAGGCGTTGGCGCTGGTGGGGCCGAGCGGGGCGGGCAAGAGCACGCTTTTGCGCTTGCTGAACTTTTTGGAAACGCCGACGAACGGCCGTATCCAGTTCCAGGGCGTCTCCTTCAGCGCCGACCAGCCGCTGCCGCTGCCTTTGCGCCGCCGGGTGACGACAGTGTTTCAACGGCCGTTTCTCCTCAATCGCAGCGTCAGCGCCAATGTACGCTACGGCCTGCGCCTGCGCGGCCGCCGCGTCGAGACTCAGGCCGTAGAAGCGGCCCTGGAGCAGGTGGGGTTGCTGGCGCTGGCCTACCAACCGGCCCGCACCCTTTCCGGCGGCGAAGCCCAGCGGGTGGCCCTGGCCCGCGCCCTGGTTATCCAGCCGGACGTGCTGCTGCTGGACGAGCCGACGGCGAATCTGGACCCGCAAAATGTGGCCCTGATCGAGAACATCGTTGCCACGCTGAACGAGCGGCGGGGGACGACGCTGATTTTGGTGACGCACAACATCTTCCAGGCGCGGCGATTGGCGGGGCGGGCGGCGTTTATGCTGGACGGCCGTATCGTCGAACTCTCCGACAGCGCCGCCTTTTTTAACAACCCACGCGACCCCAGAACGGCCGCATTTGTGCGCGGTGAGATGGTATATTGACATAAGGATAAGTCGTATGAAAAAAATATTTGTCATCATTTTGTTTAGTGTGTTGATCGGCTGCACGGCCGGCAGCGCCGCTTTCACAGAACCCCAATCCCTGACATTGGCCACGACTACCAGCACCGAAAACTCCGGCTTGCTGGCCTACCTTTTGCCAGAATTTGAAAAAGAATACAACGTAAAAATTGACGTCATCGCCGTGGGCACGGGGCAGGCGCTGCAACTGGGCGAAGACGGCAACGCCGACGTGCTTCTGGTTCACGCCCGCGCGCGGGAAGACGCCTTCATGGCCGCCGGGCACGGCGTTCGCCGCGAAGACGTGATGTACAACGACTTTGTCGTCGTCGGCCCGCCCGACGACCCGGCCGGCGTGCGCGGCATGAACGACGTCACGGCCGCTTTCCAAAAGATCGCCGCCGCCCAGGCCACCTTCATCTCGCGCGGCGATGACTCCGGGACGCACATCAAAGAGCAGGCGGTCTGGCAAAACGCGGGCATCACCCCGACCGGAGATTGGTACGTCTCGGCCGGGCAGGGCATGGGCGCGGTTTTGACGATGGCCGACGAGCAAAAAGGATACACCCTCACCGACCGGGGCACGTACCTGGCGCGGACGTTGGAAGGGATTGATTTGGAACTGTTGGTGGAGGGGGATCCGCTGGTGTTTAACCCTTACGGCGTCATCGCCGTCAACCCGGACAAGGGCGACCATATCCAGATTGATCTGGCGAACCAGTTTATTGATTGGCTGATTTCCGCGCCGATTCAGGAACGAATTGGCGTGTTTGGCGTGGAAAAATTTGGGATGCCGTTGTTTACGCCTGATTCTCAGCCTTGGCAGGATAGGGGAAGGTAATTGGTAATTGGTAATTAGCTCAATTACCCATTACCAATTACCAATTACCAATTACCCATTACCAATTACCAATTACCCATTACCCATTACCCCAACCGCTTACGAACAATTTTCCTGCCGCAGTTTGGCTTTTTGGATTTTGCCCAGGGCGTTGCGGGGGAAGGCGTCTACGAAGATGACGCGGCGGGGGACTTTGTAGTTGACGAGTTGGGTTTTGCAGTGGGCGATGATGTCGTCTGCGGTCACGGCAAACCCTTCGCGGGGGATGATGACGGCCGTCACCCGCTCCCCCCATTCCTCATCCGGGCAGCCGATCACCGCACTGGCTTGCACCGCCGGATGCTCGGCCAACACCAGTTCCACCTCTGGCGGATAAATGTTGTAACCGCCGCTGATGATTAAATCTTTGGAACGCCCTTTGAGCGTGTAGTAGCCGTCCGGCTCGCGCAGGCCCAGGTCGCCGGTGCGCAGCCAGCCGTCGGGCGTGAAGGCGGCGGCCGTTTTGTCCGGCTGCCGCCAATACCCCTTGCACACGTTGGCCCCGCGCACCTGCACCTCGCCGACGACGTTGTCGGGCAGCGGCGCGCCCGTTTCCGGGTCTACGATGCGCACCGCCACGCCGGGCAGGGGTCGCCCCACCGAGCCGACGCGCCGTTCGCCGTGCAGCGGGTTGGAGATGAGCATACTCGTCTCCGACATACCGTACCGCTCCAGCAGGGTGTGGCCGAAGATGTCCTGGAACGCCTGGAACAGATCGTCGGGCAGGCGGTCGGAGCCGGAGGTGAGCAGGCGCATGTGGCTGAGGTCATAATCGCGGGCGTGGGGGACGTTGATCAGCCGCCGGTGGATGGTGGGGACGGCCATGAAGACGGTGCAGCGCCGCTCTTGCAGGGTTTGCAGGGTAGTTTCAGGGTCAAATTTGGGCAGGAGGACGGCCGTTCCCCCCGCATTCAGCGCCCCGTGCAAAGCGACGATCAAGCCGTGTACGTGAAAAATCGGCAGGACGTGCAGCAGGACGTCGTCGTCGCGCCAGCCCCACGCTTCGTGCAGGGCGTTGAGGTTGGCGGTCAGGTTGCCGTGGGTCAGTTCAGCCCCTTTGGGACGGCCGGTTGTGCCGCTGGTGTAAATCATCAGGCAGGTGGCGTTTAGGTCTTGGGGGATGGGAATGCCGGCCGCTTCTGCCGGGTCGAAGGGGGCGATTAAAGATTCATAATTGATGATTGAGGGCGTGTCCAGAAAGATCGCCTCCTGCAAATCCGGCAGGCCGGCCAGCATTTCCGCCAGACTTTCCCGCGTGGCGGCGTCGGCAAAAAACAGCTTCGCGGCGGCGTCTCCCAAAAAGTAGCCCAGTTCGTGCGCCGGGTAGCCGGGATTCAGGGGCAGGCTGATCGCTTCCAGGCGCATAATCGCCAGGTGCAGGTAGATGAACGGCAAACATTTGGGCAGTTGCAAGGCGACGCGATCCCCTTTAACCACTCCTTTTGCCTGCAAATAGGCCATCGCCCGCAAAACGTTATTTTCCAGTTGCTCGTAAGTGACGTAAGTCGTCGCCGTCTCCCCGATAAACTCAATCGCGGTCTTGGCGGCGTATTGTTGGCAGTTGTGTGCCAGTTGGTCTAAAAAGGTCATTGTTTAATTGGTAATTGGTAATTGGGTAATTGGTAATTACGTAATTACCAATTACTCAATTACTTAATTACTTAATCTCCATTCACAAGCTCCCAAAGACGGCTCGGACTCAACGGAATTTCCAAAATCTCCAGCCCCGTCTCGGCCAGCGCATCTTCAATCGCCTGGGCGAAGAGCGGGCCGACGGGGATGGCCCCGGCTTCGCCCGCGCCTTTGGTTCCCAACGGGTTGAGCGGCGAGGGGGTGGTGACGTGGGCCACTTCCATGCGCGGCACTTCCATCGCAGTGGGCAGTAAATAATCCATGAATGAGCCGCTGAGAAGTTGCCCGTCGGGGCTGTAGCTCAATTTTTCGTAGAAGGCGTTGCCGATGCCCTGGGCGACGCCGCCGTGAATTTGCCCGTCGAGGATGAGCGGGTTGATCACCTCGCCGCAGTCGTGGACGACGACGTAGCGCAAGATTTTGAGTTCCATTGTTTCCGGGTCAATTTCGATGATCATGGCGTGGATGCCGCTGGCGGTGGCCCCGTATTCCGGGCCGAAATAGTTGCTCGATTCCAGCCCCGGCTCTGTGCCCGGTTGGACTGCGCCGCGCATGGGGTTGGCTTGCTGCGCCAACTGTCCCAGCGGGATGGCGCTGTCGGGGGTGTCTTTGATTTGGACGCGGCCGTCTACCAGTTCCAAATGTTCCTCGGCCACGTTGTCCAGTTGGGCGCTGGCGAGCTTGAGGATTTTGCCGCGCACGTCCTGGGCGGCGGCGTTGATGGCGTTGCCGGCGACGACGGCGCCCCGGCTGGCGAATGTGCCCGCGCCCCAGTGGAACTGGTCGGTGTCGCCGGTGATGACGTCTACGTCGGTCACTTTGACGCCGAGCTGGTCGGCGACGATTTGGGCGAAGGAGGTGAAGTGGCCCTGCCCTTGTGTTCCGATGCCGGTGGCGACGCTGACACGGCCGTTGCTCTGCGCTTGCACCCGCGCTCCCTCATACGGCCCAATCCCGGTCCCTTCGACGTAGCTGACGAGGCCCAGGCCGAGGGTGCGGCCGTTGGCCCGCGCTTCCGGCTGGATTTTGGCGAAAAATTCGTCGTAACCGATCAGCTCTTTGGCCCGATCCAGCGCCGGTTCGTAGTTGCCGCTGTCATATTTGAGCGGCCCAAAATCCTGGTAGATGATCTCGTTGTCGTAGGGGAATTTGTCGGGCGGGATGAAGTTGCGGCGGCGGATTTCGGTCCGATCCAGCCCCAATTCTTTGGCGGCGATGTCCAGCAACCGCTCCATCACAAAGACGCCGTGCTGCCGCCCCGCGCCACGGTAGGGGGTGACGATGGTTTTGTTGGTGAAGACGGCCGTAAATTCGCTCTCGTAGGCGGGGACGTCGTAGCAGCCGAGCAGGGTGCATTGGCTGTTGAGGGGGACGGTGAGGCCGTAGGGGGCGTAGGCGCCGGCGTCGTGCAGGAATTTGTCGCGGACGGCCAGGATACGGCCGTCTTTATCCAGCGCCATCTCCGCCCAATGAATCTGATCCCGCTCGTGGGTGGTGGCGACGAAATTCTCGCTGCGGTCTTCGATCCATTTAATCGGCCGTTTCAACTGCATCGCCGCCCAGGGAACCAGCACCTCTTCGGAGTAGAACATCATGATTTTGGGGCCAAAGCCGCCGCCGATGAAGGGGGCGATGACCCGCACCTGGTTTTCGGACAGCCCCAGCATGGCGGCCGTGCCATTGCGGATGAAGACGGGAGCCTGGGTGGTGTCCCAGATGGTCAGCCGCCCGGCGCGGCGGTCCCAGTCGGCGACGATGCCCCGGTTTTCCATGGCCGCCGCCGCGCCGTGATCGTAGTAGAAGCGGCGCTTGACGACCAGATCGGCTTGGCGGGCGATGGCGTCGAAGCGGGCGCCGTCTCCTTTGGTCTGTTTGACGAAGGCGTTGACGTTGGCCCCCACGCCGGGGGCGAATGCCACGTCGTCGTGTACCAGGGGGGCGTCTTCCCGGATGGCTTGTTCGAGGTCAACGACGGCCGTTAACGGCGCATAATCCACCCAAATCTGGTCAACCGCATCTTCGGCGACGTAGCGGCTCGCGGCCACGACCATGACGACCGGCTCGCCAGCGTAGCGCACTTTGTCTTTGGCCAGCGGCACCTGGGTGCGCTGGTTGAAGAGGATGCCGTCAATGGGCGGGGGAGAGACGAGGAGGGGGCCGGGCTGCCAATGATCGCCGAGGGAGACGGCCGTGTACACCGCCACCACCCCGTCCATTTCCACTGCCGCCGACGTGTCAATGCTCAAAATCCGCGCGTGGGCGTGCGGGCTGCGGACAAAGGCGACGTGCCCCATGTCGGGCAAATCTACGTCGTCCACAAACAACGCCTGCCCCGTCAACAATCGCGGGTCCTCATTTCGTTTGATGCGTTTACCAAAATACCTTGTCTCTGTCATATTTTTTCCTTTTGCCACGAATTGCACGAATTACACGAATTTTTGTTTTAGTTGACGGCTCGTTTATGTTGCAGCGATGAGGAGCCAAAATTCAGGACAATACCCAGTTTGAAGCCGGTTGCAGTTAGGTAATGACGTGTTTGGGCCATGTGCTGCGGATGAATTGCCTTTACAGCCTTCAATTCCAGGATGATTTTGCCATCTATCACCATATCCGCAATGTATTCGCCAACAACAACGCCTTTGTAACGAACGATCAGCCGCTTGTATTCTTCAAAGGGAATGCCGCGCAGCGTCAACTCATGCGCCAACGCCGTTTGATAAACTTTCTCCAAAAATCCCGGCCCCAATATCTTGTGAACTTCTATCGCTGCGCCCACAATCGCATAGGATAATTCCTGATAGATCAACTTCGCCATTATCTCCCTTCTTTTAATTCGTGAAATTCGTGTAATTCGTGGCAAAAATCCTAACAATCTTATGCCACCAGCGGTCAATCTCCCAATCTCTCAATCTCTAATCTCCAACGATCCATCCAGCAGATGTTGATACTGCTGCCGGGCGCGGATGACCTGGTATTGACGGCCGTCTACCAGCACCTCGGCCGGGCGGAGACGGCCGTTATAGTTGGAACTCATGGCGAACCCATACGCGCCCGCCTGCATGACGGCGATTAGGTCGCCGGGCCGGGTGGGGGGAAACGGCCGTGCCTGCGCCAAAAAATCGCCTGATTCACACACCGGACCAACGATGTCGTAAACGGCCGTCGCCCCATCCGCCGCTTGGGCGACCGGCCAGATGGGATGATGCGCCTGGTACAGCGTGGGGCGGAGCAGGTCATTCATCCCCGCATCCACGATGAGAAACTGCTTCTCCCCTTGCTGCTTCGTGTACAGCGCTTGCGTCAAGAGCAGACCGGCCGGGCCAACGATGGAGCGGCCCGGTTCCACCACAAGCTGATAACCGGCCTGGATGATGGGTTGGGAGACGGCCGTAATCCAATCCCCAGGCATAGGCGCTTCTCGTTCCTCGTCATAATCAATCCCCAGGCCGCCGCCCACGTCCACATATGTCAGCCGGATACCGGCCGCCGCCAATTCGTCGGCCAGCGTGACCAGGAATTTGGCCGATTCGCGGTACGGTTTCACGTCCGTAATTTGCGAGCCGATGTGCGCCGCCACGCCGACCGGTTCCAGCCAGGGGTGGGTGGCTGCGAACTGGAACAGACGCACGGCCGTCGCCCGATCCACGCCGAATTTATGCGCCTTCAAGCCGGTGCTGATGTAGGGATGCGTCTCGGCGCGGATGTTGGGGTTGACCCGGAGGCTGATGTGCGCCCTCTGTTGGCGTGCGGCGGCGACTTTGGCGATGAGGTTCAACTCCATCTCCGACTCGGCGTGCAGGCTGTGGATACCTGCCGCCAGCGCCATTTCAATTTCGTCCCGCCGCTTGCCCACGCCGGAGAAGAGAATTTTTTCCGGGGGGAAGCCGGCGTGTTGGGCCAGGAACAGTTCGCCGCCGCTGGTCACGTCTGCGCCCAGACCGGCGGCGGCCAGCCGGCGCAGCAGGGTCGGGTTGCTGTTGGCTTTGGCGGCGTAGCAGATGAGGCTGTGGGGAGGGACGGCCGTCTTGTACGCATTCACCCGTTCTAACAAAGCCGCCTGGCTGTACACGTAAACTGGCGTGCCCACTTCAGCCGCAATCGCCGCCAGCGGCGCGTCTTCACAGTAAAGTTGGTTGTTCTGGTATTGAAATTGGTTTTGAAGGGGCATCGCAGTTAAGGAGATTGAGGATTAATGATTAAAGATTAGGGGCGACCGGTAATCTTTAATCCTCAATCATCAATCTTTTTAATCTTTAATCCTCATTAACGGCCGTTTCCATCATCTCAATCGTCCGGGCCACGTTCTCAATCGCCACCCGCTGCTTGCGGTATAAATCCGACTCACTCATCGCCAGACGGCGGGCCACGTCCCGCACCCGCTTCCCCTGGACAAATTTCATCTCCAAGATGTTATACAAAATCCACTCCGCCCGCGTCAGATTGCGCTCTCCCTCCGGCTTCTGCACCTCAATCGCGTCTTCCAAAATAGCGCGCAAAGCGTTGGTGGGATTGTTGTCATGTTCGGCCATTGCCTCCTGAACCACGCGCAGCCGCATCAGCGGACTTTGCGTCAGTTTGGGGCCGCCCCAATAATGGCTGAGGGCGTCGCGCACCATGCCGGTGAATCCAGGATCATTGAGCAGCGGCGTGTCTTCCGGCTCAGGGGGGGCGGTCAGCACCGGCAGGCCGCCAAATGTGGCCGCGCCGCGCCGCTCTTGCAGCGCCGAAATTTGCGGCAGCAGCCCTTCGACGGCGGCGAAGACCTGCTGCTGTAAAATGCGATCTCCCAATGCCAGCGCCGTTTGCTCTAACAACTGTTCCAGCAGCGCCGCTTCCGCTTCGTCCAGGTCAGGGATGGGAGTGCGGGCGCGAATGCCAAAAATGCCTATCATCGCGTCTTGCTGTTGGTTGTACAACGGCCGTATCCAATAATTTTGCCACAGGATGAAGTTATCGGCCGTTTCCAAATCGGGCGCTGCCAGTGCGTCCCCGTTTTGCGATTGGGCTAACTGCTGCCAATCCGTATCCTGCAAAATCGTCTCCGGTTCCGTCAACGGGCCGACAACCGCTTCCAGGTTCGGCCCTTCCGGGGTGATGGCGGCCACAAAAGCCGTCGGCGTCCGCAGCGCTTCACAGGCGGCGGCCAGCACACTTTCTAAAAACTGACGCAGGTCGCTGGTCGTGAGGAGGCGTTCGCTCAGGCGCTGAATCCGGTACACGTCCGGGTCATTGTTTAGTTGGAATAGGCGTTCTAACGGCCGTTTATACGCATGAATCAGCCACTCCACCAGCATCACCGTTGCCACCAGCGTAAACCCCAGCGCCGTCTCCGTTGGCAGCCCCAGAATGGGGCTGTTGCGGCTCACCAACACATACACCAGCAGCACAATCGTTCCCGCCAACGGCACGCGGGCCATAAACTTAAACAATCGCACCCGCACTACCCGATCTGGCGACATCGCGCCAAAATAACTTAAATGGGAAGTCATCAAGCCAAATAACGCCCCTACCACCAGATTGCCCATGATGACAATAGGCCAGAATAAAATCGGAATACTCTTGTTTGGACTGCCTACAACGACCAAATAGGGAAACACAGCCAGGGGCGCGGCCCAAAAGGCAATCAACGTCGTCGTGATGCGGCGTTGTGTCGTCCGCGTCACCGTGCGCTGGCGTGCCCGCCACACATGGTAAATACTGGCGGCCATCCCGGCCCAATAAAACAAGGCAAAGATCGGAAACAGAGGCCCGGCCGTCAAATGCGGCGCGCGCGGTGTGGGAATCAATTTACCTACAATCAAATCCGTCCACAAAACCAGCCCCAGAAAAACCAGACCGATCAGATAAGCGGCATACATCACAAAACGGCGGCGGTGAGAAGGGGAGCCGGTAATGGTCAACAGCGCGTCAGATAATTGATACTGTGCCGCTGGCACCAAAGCGATCCCAATCCATCCCGATCGCAGCCAGGTCTGGGCAGATCCGGCAACAATGGTGCGGCTGACGAGTAATTCCGTCAGGTAAACGATGACAACAAACGTGATGAGCGCGCAAAAAGCGCGAATAACTGGCACACGTAAACTACGGCCTAGATTGTATAAAACAACGGCCGATCCAAAAATGACAATGATCGCTTGCAAAACGTCATTGGCAAGCGCTAGAACATCAACCAAATTACTCATGCTGGCGAAGGCGCAGGCGGCAAATCCAGGGACGGCGGAGTCCATTCAGTTGAATCGTTCGTTTCTTTAATCTGATGTTTGGGAGCGGGTGTTGGCGGCATTGATGGCGGCAGGCCGCGCCCTTCCACCAGGGAAACAAACTCTTCCGCTTCCAATGTTTCTACATCCAGCAGGGTTTGGGCAATCAAATCCAGTGATTCCCGATTTTCGGTTAAAGTTTGACGTGCCCGTTCATATTCTTCATCAATAATCTGGCGCACTTCGGCATCAATCTTTTCGGCAATAGCGTCGGAGTAGTCCCGCTGTTCGCTAATTTCACGGCCCAGGAATACCATTTCCTGTTTTTGCCCATAAACGCGGGGGCCAAGCGCGTCACTCATGCCATATTGAGTGACCATTGTGCGGGCGATCTGCGTGACGCGCTGTAAATCATTGCTGGCTCCGGCCGTGATTTCGCCGAAAACGATCTCCTCGGCGACACGGCCGCCCAGAGCCGTGGTAATGATAGCTTTCAGTTGGGATTTAGTGGGCAGTAAATTATCATCTTCCATGTACCAGGTGAGGCCCAAGCCCATGCCGCGCGGCACGATGGTGATTTTTCGCAGTGGTTGGGCGTGTGGTAGGAAATGACTGACCAGGGCATGTCCTGCTTCGTGATAAGCGATGATTTCTTTTTCTTCCGGGGTGATAACGCGGCTTTTCCGTTCAGGGCCAAGCTGCACGCGCTCAATCGCATCCTGAAATTCACTCATGCCGATGCTTTTTTTATTGCGGCGGGCGGCTAATAAGGCGGCTTCATTGACGGTGTTTTCAATGTCGGCGCCAACAAAACCAGGGGTAGATTTGGCTAAACGGGTTACATTGATGTTGGCGGCGATGGGCTTGCCGCGAATATGTACATTGAAGATGGCTTCGCGGCCGCGCACATCGGGCCGGTCAATGACGACGCGCCGGTCGAAGCGGCCAGGTCGCATCAGAGCCGGGTCGAGAATGTCGGGGCGGTTGGTGGCGGCCAGAATAATGACGTGGGTATCGGTTCCGAAGCCATCCATTTCTACCAGGATTTGGTTGAGGGTTTGCTCGCGCTCGTCATGAGAACCGCCTAGTCCGGCACCGCGCTGGCGGCCCACGGCGTCTATTTCGTCTATGAAGATGATGCAGGGGCTGTGCCGTTTGGCTTGCTCGAACAGGTCGCGCACGCGGCTGGCCCCCACGCCGACGAACATTTCGACGAATTCAGAACCGGCGATGGAGAAGAAGGGGACGCCGGCTTCGCCGGAGATGGCTTTGGCGAGCAAGGTTTTGCCGGTTCCAGGGCTGCCGACGAGCAAAACGCCTTTGGGGATGCGTGCGCCGAAGCTGACGAATTTTTCTGGCTCTTGGAGGAATTCGACGATTTCTTCTAGCTCTTCTTTGGCTTCTTCAGCGCCGGCTACATCGTCGAAGGTGACGGTGGGATGGTCGCCGGTGAACATGCGGGCGCGGCTTTTACCGAAGGAGATGGCTTGGTTATTGCTGCCCTGGGTCTGGCGGAAGATGAAGTAGATGAAGGCGAGGATGAGGATGGCTGGCAGGAAAATGCCGATGAGGTTGAGCCAGGTTCCCCACCGACTGGGGCGTTTGTAGGAGATGGTGGGACGGCCGTCTGCATAATCGTTTCCGTCAATGCCATAATTGCTCAACACTTCTTCCAGGGAGCTGACTCCGCTTATCTGGGATTGGGAAGATGGTTGGTTTTTGTCAACATAATTGATGGTAATTTGTTCACCGCCGCCAGCGACTTCGATGTCGTTGACTAGATCATCTATAATTTCTTGCGCTAGTTGGCTGATAGAGACTTCTGGCGTTGGCGCAGGATTGTTGTTGTAGCTCCACATGATGGCAGCAATTGCGGCGCCAATGAGTAAATATACAAATACGCGGGTGAATCTAGTTGAATTCATTTTACAGCCTCCGATAAGGAGAGGGGTTTTGTCTCATTTGTATTATATTTAGATAGGTTGAGTATAGCAGAAAGCGGGGTGAACAGCGAGAGGGCGAGCAAGGGTGGGAAGTGACTAAAGGGGAAGTGATTAAAGTGGGAAGTGGCTATAGTGCGTGATTTGGGTTTTGAGTTTTGTCATCCTTCATCTTTCTGCCTTTTCTTTTAGCCGCTCCAGGCGCGGAAGACCATGTACCAGAGGGGAATGAGGCCCAGCAGGGCGATGAGAGCGGTGATACCCAGAGTAACGGCCGTCCAGTCGGTATTGGCTGTTATTTGGCTTTGGTGGGCCGGGATGTGGATGGTTTGAGGCGGCAGCGGCAGAACGGCCGTTTCTTCCCGCTGCGGGCCGTTGGGGGGTGATTTCTGGCTGGGCGGGCGCTGGTAAACGGCCGTCTTCTGCTCAGATACGGGTTTCGTTTTTCCTTGCGGCGGTGACTGCGCGGCGTAAACCGGCCCGGTATCGGCCAGACTGCGCTGGCGGTAAGCGCTAAGAATACGGCCCAATTGTCCGGCCGTGCGGTAGCGTCCGGCTGGTTCTTTGGATAATACTTTCTGAATGATATTCTCCAACTGTAACGGCACAGCCGGGTTGATCTGGGAAATAGGCGGCGGCGTTTCTTGCAAATGCTTAAGGGCCATTGCGGTGGGCGTATCGGCCGTAAAGGGCAACTGTCCCGTGAGCAGTTCAAACAGAATGATGCCAATCGCATACACATCAGACGCCGGCGCGGCCGGTTCCCCGGCAGCCTGTTCTGGCGAAAAGTACTGCGGCGTTCCCCAAACCTGACTGGCTTGTTGGTCCAGGCTGGCTTCGCTGATGGCGCGGGCGATGCCGAAATCGGCAACCTTTACCCGGTCGTCGCGGGTGATGAGGACGTTGTGCGGCTTGACATCACAGTGAACGAGATCGGCGCGGTGGGCATAGCCAATGCCGGCGCAAATTTGAATAGTCAGATCGAGAGCGCGGCTGATGGGCATGGAACGGCCGTCTTGATTATACTGCCGAATCAACTGTTTTAAGGTTTGCCCAGCCACGTATTCCATAACGATGTAATAATGATTGTTATCTTGGCCAATGTCATGAACGGTCACAATGTTGGGATGGCTCAAGTTGGCCGCGGCATGGGCTTCCCGCTGGAATCGCTCCAAAAACCCGGCGTCACTGGTCAGGCTGTCATGCAGCATTTTGACGGCCACGATGCGGCCTAGCGCCTTATCTTGCGCCTTAAACACGCGCGCCATGCCGCCGCTGCCTACACGTTCCAAGAGTTGGTAACGGCCGTTCAAAATCACATCATTCTCTGGCATGGGAGAATTGTAATGCAAGTGGGCCAGTGTGCAAGTGGTAGGGGCAGTCAACTTGCCCACACCACACTTGCCACTCATTCCCACTTGTGATAGCATTTTGGCACATTCATGGCGGGTATGGTGTAGGGGTTAACACGCCTGGTTGTGGCCCAGGAGATCGTGGGTTCAAATCCCACTACTCGCCCCAGAATAGTAATGAGTAACGAGGACTGAGTAATGAGTGATTTCTCATCGCTCAGTCCTCGTTATTCATTGTTGAGTTTTGCGCCCGTAGCTCAATGGATAGAGTATCTGGCTTCGAACCAGGCGGTTGGGGGTTCGAGTCCCTCCGGGCGTACTAACCCGAAACGTAAAGCGTAAAAAGAAGCCTGATTACGTTTTACGTTTTTATTTTTTCTATGTGAATGGAGGCCCCATGTTCGTCCCTGGCATCAAAATCGGCCATGCCACAAATGAGGAGTACCATACCGGCTGTACCGTTTTCCTTTGCCCGGCGGGAACAGTTGGCAGTGTGGATGTGCGCGGCCCGGCTCCTGGCAGCCGTGAATCGGCCTTGTTATCGCCGGAGAAACCGGTTTTGACAATTAATGCCGTTGTTTTGACTGGGGGCAGCGCCTTTGGATTGGCTACGGCCGATGGCGTTATGCGTTACCTGGCTGGACAAGGCATTGGTCATCCCACACCCATTAAACCCATCCCCATCGTCCCCGCCGCAGTCGTATACGATCTGTTTTTTAGTAAGGGGGAAACATTGCCGGATGCGGAGATGGGCTACCAGGCGTGTCTGAGCGCCCGCGAAACTGATGTATCCCAGGGCAATATTGGCGCCGGCGCCGGCGTAACAGTTGGCAAATGGGGCGGTTTTCAGGGGATGATGAAAGGTGGTTTTGGTCTGGCTCGCCTCACGGTTGATGATCTGGTCGTTGGCGCGGCCGCGGTGGTGAATGCTGTAGGCGATGTGGTGGCGGCGGATGGGTCGGTTTTGGCCGGGGCGCGGGGGACGGACGGCGCATGGCTGGCTGATCATGATCCGTTGCGTCGTTTCCCGGAGCGGCCAGTAGTGCAAATTGGAACTAACACAACGCTGGTCGTTGTAGCGACTAATGCTCAACTAACGAAGGTGGAGGCCAATCGGTTGGCGCAGCGGGCGCATGATGGTTTGGCTATTGTCATCCGGCCGGTTCATACAACCCATGACGGCGATACGGCTTTTGCCCTGGCAACGAATCGAGTTGAGGCCGATTTTGATTTGGTGGCCAATGTTGCTGTGGCCGCGGTGGTGGAGGCAATTCGCAATGCCGTTCGTCATGCGTCCACCGTCGCCCACGTGCCCGGATTGGCGGCGCGGAACTTTTGTTGACGACTTGATTGAATGCGTACAAAATGAACAACGAAGACAAGACCAAAGAACAACTGATCGACGAATTAGCGGCGCTGCGACAACGGATCGCTGACCTGGAAAGTAGCCCATCACTGGCTGACCAGAACGGCCGTCAAACCGAACTGCTCCTGGCCTTGAATGCGGCCTCGGCCTCCATTGAGCAATCAATTTATTCCGAGGCTCGGGCCCTTGATGCTTTTCGCCGCCAAATCCTCCAGCTTGGTTTGTATGGCGGCATCAGCTTGCTTGATGAAACCGGAGAACGGCTGGTCGTGCAGACGACGGCCCATCCCGGCAAGATGGCGCAGGTGTTGCGGCAACTGGAGGAGCGCATTGGGGTGAGGACCGAGGGGTATGCCTTTGCTCTGACGCAGGTAGATGCGTACCGGCAGGTCGTGGAAACCGGGGAAACGCTGTTTGTGCCCGACGGCAATCCAACCATCAAGCAGCTTTTGCCAGCAGCAGCCCAGCCTTTTGCCGGCCTGATCTTAAAAGCCTTTCCGCCAGCCCCCACCATTTTTGCCCCGCTTAAGGTGCGGGGAGAGGTGCGAGGAGCAATCAATGTGTGCGGCCAGAACCTGCTGGCGGATGATGCGCCGGCTGTGGCTGCCTTCGCCAACCACCTGGCCATCGCTCTGGATAATGCCCGCCTGTTCGCGGCCAAACAGCAGGCATATGAGCAGTTGCAAGTGAGCGAAGAAAAGTATCGCGCCGTTGTCCAATTGGCCGCCGACGCCATTGTGTTAGCCAATGCGAAGGGCGCGATTATCGCCTGGAATGCCGCCGCGCAGGCTATCTTTGGCTATGAGGAGGCAGAGATTCTGGGGCAGCCGGTGACGCGCCTGATGCCTGAACCCGCCCGGCGTAAACAGATACGGGCAATGGCGGATCTGCAAGCGACGGGCGAATCCGATTACATAGGCCAGATATTAGAAGTGACGGCGCTGGGGAAAGACGGCCGTATGTTTCCGGCAGAGGTTGCCTTCTTCACAGTGGAAACAGAAAACGGCCCGTTATTCAGCGCGATTATCCGCGATGTCAGCGAACGCAAGCAGGCAGAAGCAGAAATTCAGCAGCGGACGGAGGATCTGGCTCTTATCAATTTACTGAATCTGGCCATCAACCAGGGTGATACGCTCCAGGAGGTTCTGCAACTATTATCCAGGGAGACAAAGCGAATATTCTCCAGTAGCGGGGCCGTTGCCTATCTCCTCAGTGAGGACAAAAAACAGTTGGTCTTGCCGTACCTGGGCTTGCCGGCAACATTAAAGCGCCATATTGAGAAGATGATTGGCAGAACGGTGACGGCCGTGACCATTCCATTGTTAGACAGCAGTTTGTATCAAGAAGCGCTGCAAGCCGGCGTCCCGCAGCGCATTGACGATCCGGAAACGATTCAGCGTTTGATGGCGGAACACACTGAAAACGAGAGATGGCGGCAGATCATTCCCGCCATTTACCGTATCCTGGACATCGGTTCGGTGATGTTAATCCCCCTGGCGGCGGAAGGGGAGCCGGTTGGGTTGTTGAGCGTCAGCCGCCGGGAACCGTTTACGGAAACGGACGTGGCGCGGTTTGGGGTGATTGCCGAGCAATTAACGGCCGCTATCAGGGAAAAGCAGATGGAGGAGGCGCTGCAAGCCAGCGAGGCCCGCTTTCGGATACTGTTTGAGCGGTCGCCTGACGGCATTTTCTTGATAGAACCGAAAGAGGCGCCCATCATCGTCGAGGCCAACCGGATCGCTTGCGAGATGCATGGCTATACGCGGGCGGAATTGATCGGCCAGCCCATCTCTTTTCTGGACAGTTCGGATGACGTCGCGCTTATCCCTGAACGCTTGACGGTGTTGCAAACCAGTGGCTCCGTCAGTTTTGAGGCCGCTCATGTACGCAAGGATGGCCGCGTCTTTCCGGTAGAGGTGTTGGCTGCCCTCCTGGATATTGGCGGACAGCGCTTCATCCTTTCCATTGAGCGTGACATCACCGAACGTAAGCAGGCCGAGCTAGAACGCGAAGCGGCTAGGGAATATGCCCAGGCGCTGAACCAGGCGTTATTTCAATTGACGGCCGGCGAAATCAGCGCGGGTCTGGAAGGCATCCTGGAACACGTTTGCCAGCATCTCGGTCTGCCCGGCGGCTGGGTGATCATACATAAAGGCGTAGGCGCGCCTTACCAACTGGTCGCCGCCTATGGCATACCGCCGACAGTGCAGCGCGCCGCCCAGGCGCATTTTCCACAGACATGTTATTGTATCGAGTCGCCGGCAACCTGGTCGGACGAGTATGTCGTTCATGTATGCGGCTGTTTTCTGGCCCTGGGCGAAACGCGGCATATGTTGACGGTGCCGCTGGTCTTGGAGGAACGGCCGTTGGGCGTGATTGATTTCCTGGCCCCGGCCGATCTGCAACTCCCGGATACCGCTCGATCCTTCCTGGAAAACATGACCCAGTCCGTAACGCTGGCGCTGTCTCGCGCTTATCTGCTGGAAGATTTGCAGAAGTTGAATGCTGCCCTGAAGGCGGAGCAGGCCAGGTTGGAAGGTCTGGTGTTCCATCTACCCGAAGGCGTTATCCTGCTTGACGGCGAACAGCGCTTGCTTTTAGCCAATCCGGCGGCGCGATTGGCTCTGGCGGCTCTCGCTCCCGAAATGGCTGATGGCGCCAGGCTGGAGCAGTTAGGTCAACGCCCGCTGGAGGAGATTCTAGCCGGTTACGCTGATTCAATGCCGATGGAGATTACACATCCAGGGCCGCCGAAACGTGTTTTTGAAGCTCAGGCGCGGCCGGTTGGCGATAAGCAGTGGACGCTGGCAGTGCGGGAAGTCACCCGCGCGCGCGAAATTCAGCGGCGGGCGCAGGCGCAAGAACGACTGGCGGCCGTGGGGCAACTGGCGGCCGGCATCGCCCATGATTTTAACAACATCATGGGCGTCATTGTGCTCTACACGGAGCTGATGCAACACATATCCAACCTGCCGGTCACTGCCTACGAACGCCTGGAGGTGATTAAGAAACAGGGACACCGGGCGGCGAACCTGATCCAGCAAATTCTGGCCTTTAGTCGTAAGTCGTTGCTAAAACGGCAGCCGTTAGACCTGCTGCCGCTGCTTAAGGAGTTGAAAAAGCTGCTGGCGCGCACCCTGCCGGAGACGATTGCGTTAGGACTGGATTATAAGGCGGGAACCTATCTGATTGACGCCGATCCGACGCATATCCAACAGGTGTTCATGAATCTGGCACTCAATGCGCGCGACGCGATGCCGGAAGGCGGGCGGTTATGGGTTGAATTGGCTCCTTTCAGGTTGGAAGCGGACCAGATGGCCCCCTGCCCTGATTTAGAGCCAGGCGACTGGGTACGCATTGTTGTCTCTGATACGGGGACTGGCATGTCGCCTGATGTGCGACAACATATCTTTGATCCGTTTTTTACGACCAAAGCGCCGGGCAAAGGAACCGGCCTGGGACTGGCGCAGGCGCATGGCATTATCGGCCAGCATGGCGGCTGCATCACCGTCGCCAGCCAGGTGGGTGAGGGGACGACGTTTACGATTTATCTGCCGCGCCTGCTGACGCCTGACGATGGGGATACGGCCGTTTCCAGCGCCCCCGCACTGACAAAAGGACAAGGCGAGACTATCCTGGTGGTGGAGGATGACGCCAAGATGCGCCAGGCCGTGTGCGATACGCTCCAGTCATTAAATTACCAGGTGTTGCAGGCGGCTGATGGCGAGGAGGCGTTGGGCATCTACGAACAACAAGGCGACAAGATAGCCGCCGTTCTCAGCGATGTTGTAATGCCCAGGATGGGGGGGATGGCGCTTTATACCGCTTTGAAGGAGCGAAACCCCACGATAACTGTCGTGCTGGTGAGCGGCTATCCGCTGGATGACGATGCCAGGAAACTGCTTGCCAATCAGCCGGTCGAATGGTTGCATAAGCCAGTAAGCCCAAACGATTTGGCGGAGGCGCTGTGTCGAGCGCTGAGGGAAGGTGGAAAGTAGCGTGGCTGGCAGCGCGCGCCAGTCCGCAAACTTGCAACTTTCCCCCCTTGCCTGTTATGATTCTCCATCTTTGATGGAGTTAGCTTATGCCCAATTATCCTTACGATGAATTACCGCGCTATTTTGTTGACGCTTTAGGCGTTCGTACCGGTTATTATACGGCGGGGGAGCCGAACGGCCGTCCCATCGTCATGCTGCATGGGATGTCTACCTCGGCCGACAGTTTCCGCGAGGCGCTGCACGAATTGGCCGCTGAGTTGTGGCTGATTGCGCCGGACATCCCCGGTTTTGGCTACAGCGACAACACGGAGCCGTATACCATGTCCCATCTGGTGGAATGGCTGGCGGCGTTCTGTGGAGAGTTGGCTTTACCGCCGGCCGGACTGGTGGGACATTCGTTTGGCGGCGCATTGGCCGGCGGCTTTGCCGCAGCGTACCCCGATGACGTGACCCATTTACTGTTGGTCGCCCCGGCGCTGCTGCGGGCGGAGAGTTACCCCGATTGGTTGAAGAAGGTTGGCTTTAGCTTACGATTGGTGGAATTGGGATCGGCCGTTTCCCAGTCGAAAGTGTGGCTGAAGCGGCAGATTAAAGCGCCGTTTTACGACGCCGACAAGCAGGATGAGTCGGTTTGGGCGCGGCGGCTGCAAGATTATGCGTTGTCGCGGGCGTCATCTTCCGTGTTGCGGGCGACGGCGTTTTATGAGACACGGCCGTTCCTGCCCCAAATCACCCAGCCGGTTTACCTGTTATGGGGGGCGGATGACCCGGTTGTGCCGGCGGCGGAGGCAGATACGTTGGCTGAACTCCTGCCCAACGTGACGGCCGTTCATAAACTGCCCCAGTGCGGCCACGTCCTGCCGTTGGAGCAGCAGGAACAGTTTCAAGAGATTATGCGCGATTTTTTTGGCAGCTGATGGAGATAATGGAATTTTTGACACGAATGGCACGAATAAGCCTATTTTAATTCGTGTAATTCGCGCCATTCGTGTCAGACTTTTCTCTTCCGAGACGACGCGGCGACACGAGTACGAGACTAAATATGACTAAAGTAATTTCAGTATTTGGCAGTTCAGCGCCGGAGCCGGGGAGTGCGGCGTATGCCCAGGCGCAGTTGGTGGGCCGGTTGTTGGCCGAGGCCGGGTTTGCGGCGGCGACCGGCGGGTATGGCGGGACGATGACGGCCGTTTCCCAGGGCGCATCAGAAGCGGGCGGGCATGTCATTGGCGTCACATCGGCGCAAATCGAGCGGTTCAGGCCGTTGAGCGCTAACCGCTGGGTCGCCGAGGAAATTAAGTACGATTCCCTGCGCGACCGGCTGGTACACCTGGTGATGCAAAATCAGGGTATGATCGTTTTGCCCGGCGGCATCGGCACGTTGTCGGAGATGGCGCTGGCCTGGAGTTTTTTACAGGTGGGCGAGGTGGAGAAACGGCCGTTTGCTCTCCTGGGCGATCTGTGGCGCGAGGGTATTCAGGCCTTTTACCGGCCCGAATATGTTAAGCGGCAGCATTTAGATTTGCTGTTTTACGCCGCTACGCCGGAAACGGCCGTCGCCCATATAGTTGACTTCTGGGAAACTACGCAGGTATCCTCCCAGAGGTTCACGAGTGGTTAGCTAGTTTTATCAGGCTAACCTCTGGGAGGATTAGTCGTTGATGTTGTTCTTAAAACTGGGCGGGTCGCTCATCACCGACAAAACCGGCGTGGAGGCGGTGCGGACGGGCGTGTTGGCCCGGCTGGCCGGGGAAATGGCCCAGGCGCGGGCGGCCCAGCCCGATTTGCGCCTGTTGGTCGGACATGGCGGCGGCTCTTTTGGTCATGTGGCGGCGGCCAAACACAACACACGTCAGGGCGTGTCCACAACGGCGCAGTGGCGCAGTTTTGCCGAGGTTCATGCGGCGATGCTGCGGTTGAACCGGCTGGTGACGGAGGCGCTGTTGGCGGCCGGTATTCCGGCTGTTAGTTTTCCGCCGGCGGCGCTGGTTGTGTGTGCGGACGGCCGTATCACCACTCTCGCAAACGCTCCCATCCGGGCGGCGGTGGACGCGGGATTGGTTCCCGTCATTCATGGCGACGTAGCTTTTGATGTCGTGCGCGGCGGGACGATTGTTTCCACTGAAGAGGCGATGATGGCGTTGGTGGAAGCGTTATGGCCGTCCTGGCTGCTTCTGGCCGGTGAAACGGCGGGCGTACTCGACCTGGAGGGGAAGGTTATCCCGGCCATTACCCCAGAAACCCTGCCTAAAGTGGCCGCGGCTCTGGGCGGTTCGCGCGGTACCGATGTGACTGGCGGTATGGCCAGCAAAGTACGCGGTATGTTGGCGCTGGTCGAGCGCGATGTGTCCTTGAAGATTCGGATTTTTTCAGGTCTGGAGGCCGGCGTTGTCAGGCAGGTGATTGGCCGGCCTGAAGAAGCGGCGGGGACGGTTATCAGCCGGAACGTCGTCTAGGACGCGCTGCTTTCTGCATTGGGGCGGGTTTATAAGCCAGTAAGACAACGCCCAGATCATCCTCAACCGATTTTAATGAGTACAATTGTTCTTCCGTGAGTTCCGATGGGGCTGCCGGCGGTTGGACGGCGATGATCCAACTGCCAAGTTCTTCTTCCAACTGGTACAGTTTTTCCAGTTTGTCCCGATCTAATCGCGCATAATCCATTTGAGCGACCTCCATATAGGGTAATTGAGTAATTGGGTAATTTGCAGCTTGAATTACTCAGGAATGAGAAGCAATTAACTCCCCGCTGTAGCCGCATCTACCACTGGCACGGTCTGGAGACCGGCCAGAGCAAATGTAGAAGTTATTTAATCTTCATTACTCAATTGCCAGCGCTAAAGCGCACCTGGCGTAAACAAAATCTGTGATTGGCCGGTAAGGGCATCCCACACATCGCCCAGAGTGTCGGCCAGGGCGACGGGGCGGTCAAGTTGGTTGGCGATATCTTGCGGCGCTAAATCGTCCAGGGAAACGAGGTCGGGATGGTCAAAGGTCACGCGGGGGAGGATGATGAGGTCGCTGAACCCGTTGGCGTTTAACTGCGCCAGTATGTCGGCGCCCATGAGCAAGCCTGCCGCCGAGATTGTTGCCCCCAACCGCTCGTTGATGATGGGCAGAACGGCCGTTTCCACACCGGCCAATTGAGCAAATTCAGCCGCTTTTTCCCGCAGAACCGGGGCGAACATGGTTCCGGTGACCAGGGTGATGGATTGATGATTGATGATTGATGATTGTTTACGCTTCGATTTTTCATTTTGAATTTCGACTTTCTCGTCTTCCCACTCGTCCAGGAATCGTCTGACCAGTCCCAAGCCATTTTCATGAAGCTGCTGCCCATCATAAGCGTCCCGGAGTGGAACTTCGCGCCCGGCAACCATGTACCATTCGTCAGTGGGATAAACGAAGCGGACGCCGAATTGTTTTAAGTGGGCGGGTTGCAGCGGTTCGACGAAATCCAGAACGGCCGCTGCCTCCTCTGGGGTGTGGGGGCGCATCCCGTATTTGTGGTGTTTGGTCAGTCCCACCGGGACGACGCTGATGGATTGCACGGCCGGCCACAGTTCAGCTAATTCGACGATGGATTGTTGCAGGAAACGGCCGTCATTGAACCCTGGCACAATCACCAACTGCGTATGAATCTTGATACTCTGTTCTGCCAGCCAGCGTAACTGCTCCATGATATCCGGCGCGTTGGCGTTGCGCAGGAACTTGCGCCGCAGCGCCCAATCGGTGACATGCACCGAGATGTACAGCGGCGATAATTTCATCATTGCAATGCGCTGCCAATCATGGTCGCTTAAATTGGTGAGGGTGACGAAATGGCCGAACAGGAACGAGTAGCGGTAATCATCATCCTTGATGTACAGCGTGCGCCGGAATTGGGGGGCCATTTGTAGAACAAAGCAAAACTCGCATAAATTGGCGCAGCGGCGAATATCCGTGTCGAAGGTGGGATGCGCAAACGCGATCCCTAATTCCTGGTTATAATCTCGTTCCGCTTCAAAAAGCAGGTAATCGCCGTCGCGCCGGATGAGCAGTTCCAGCGTTTCCTCCGCGCCGTAAAACTGGACGTCAATGATGTCTTCGACCTGGTTGTCGTTGATGGCTAACAGTTCGTCGCCGGCTTGCAGGCCAATCTCGTCGGCTACGCTGCCGGGAGTGATGCCAGTGATTTGTCCCCCGGCGAAGGTGGTCGGGTCAAGTTCTAGAAATAAAGACATAGGGTTGTTGGACGCGGATAAACACAGACGAATGCAATCGAAAACAAGCGTAATCCGCGAAATTCACGTTCCTGAATAGGTGAATATATTTAGTTGGCCTGGGTCAATTCTTGCAAATAGTCATTGAGCGCTTCGAGAACCAGCGCGGTTTTTTCCGTGCCAATGTCTGATCCCTGGGCGACCTGTTGAATTAATCTTTGCCAATCTTGTTCATCGTATCTTACCGCAGCCATGAAGCGCATCAAGACATCAAGGTCAACCTCTTTGTCATCTCTCATGATTTACCTCCCTAATTCAGCGTGAACGGCCGTTGCCAACAGCTGCACTATCTCATCTACCTGTTCCCGATTGACGATGAGCGGCGGTCCCAGCATGACCAGATCGCCGTTTGTGCCGTCGGCGCAGCCTTGAGAGTAATAGGCAACTAACCCTAGATCGAAAGCCCGTTTCCAAATATCCCAGGCCATGTGGCGGGTTACCGGGAATGGCTCCTTTGTGACCCGATCCTGGACGATTTCTAAGGCCCAGAATAAGCCGCATCCGCGAATGTCACCCACGTTGGGATGGTCGCCGAGGGTTTGGTGCAGTTGTTGTCCCAGGTAAGCGCCCATATTAGCCGCGTTCTCGACCAGATTTTCGGCTTGCATGATGCGTAAAGTGGCCAATCCAGCGGCTGTACCGACAGCATGATGGCTGAATGTGCCGCCATGGTTGAAATCGCCCAGCGTTTGTCGAATCTGCTCCACATCACTCCCTTTGGCGGCGACGAAGCCGAGCGGGAAGTAGCCGCCAGCCAGCCCTTTGGAAGTGACCATGATGTCAGGCTGGACGTTCCAATGTTGTAATCCCCACCATTTGCCGGTGCGGCCCATGCCCACCAGCACTTCATCGGCAATGAATAGGACGCCATACTGGTCACAAATCTCGCGTATGCGCGGCCAGTAATCGTCGGTGGGCGCCATCGCGCCCAGGCTGGCGCCGCTGATTGGTTCGGCGATGAAGGCGGCGACGTTCATCTGTCCGGCCGCTAAAATGGCTGATTCCAGCCGGTTGGCGGCTTCAGCGCCGCTGACCGGGTCGCGGTACGGGTAGGGCGGGGCGATATGGGGCATGTCATGGACCATGGCCAGGAAGGGCTGGCGCATGCCCAGTTTGCCGCTAACGCTGAGGGCGCCCAGGGACATGCCATGGTAGCTGCGCCAGCGGCTGATGATGAGGTGACGGCAGTTTTCCCCCCTGGCCATCTGTATCTGCCGCGCCAGCTTGATGGCTGCCTCGACCACTTCGGAGCCGCTGCTGAGGTAGTAGAAGCGCGCATCGGGCAGGGGGACGATTTTAGCCAACTCGGCGGAGAACTGCTCGGCCGGCTCGCTGGTGAACATGATGGCATGGGCGTAGGCGACGGCCTGGGCCTGTTTGGCGATGGCTTCTACGACTTCGGTACGGCCGTGTCCCACATTCACCACCAGCGGCCCGCCAGAGCCGTCAATATACCGTTTGCCAGTGTCGTCAAACAAATAAATGCCCTCGCCATGTGAAATTTTGGGCCGGGCAAAGCCCATTTTGCGATAAAAAACATGTCCTTGAGGATGCGTATATTGCATGGGGGGGTCCTTTTTGGCCTAAAGGGGCGTTGTTGAGGGAATGATAGCACCCAGTTTGATAATCAGGTCAGGCAAATCACTCACGTGACGCAGTCGAAAAAGGTCTTTTTCAATATCATACTGGACTTTGGCTTCAGCGATGACGCGATCACAGGAGTAGCAGCTTAGCGATTGGGGCGTATTCAAGTCGATTTTGCGGCCCAATAAGTCAGCCAATTCAATCTCCATGCCTAAAAATCCGATTAAGCCCGGAATGTGTTCTTACTCAAATTTAACCAATACATCTTGCTGAAGGTTGCTCATGTCCCCTATTGTTACCGATATTGCCCTTCCGGGTCAAGCTATGCGCGGTTCATTTCCCGAATTGCTATGACGCCCTGGGCGATGCCGATGATGAACAGGACGCGGACGATGAGGCCGCCAATGCCGGGCGTCTCATCGGCGGCAATGACGGCGGCGATGCCCAACAAACTGTCGGCCAGGTACAGGACGAGGGCGGTGATGAGGGCGGGCTGTGAGCGCCGCGCTTTGACCAGCCAGCCGAGGATGAGAAGGAAGAGACCGAAGACGGCCGTCCCCCATCCCGCTCCCAACAAATACAGCAACTTCGTCTCAAACAGGATACCGGCGATACCTAAAACCAGGTTAAAAGCGCCGACGATAAAAATGATGACGTAAGCCTGCTTGATGCGCTGTATCGGGTCGGTGGCCGAGCCGGGCATAGGGTGGCCGTTATGTAAAACTTCTAATTCGGTCGCTATTAATGTCTGTTTGAGTTTGATGCTGAGTTCGGAGCCATCGGGTAGGGGGAAGGTTTTACCCGTTCGCATGCCTTTGCCGCCGCCTTCGATTTTGCCGATGGGCGCGCCATCGTAGTAGACGGTAAAGTTTTTCCAAAAGGCGCGCCAGGTCAGTTCGAGGGTGTGACGGCCGTTTTCTTTGAGTATAAATTGTTTTTTGGGCATGGTCTTAAAAATGATTGATGATTAAAGATTGATGATTGACTGCCAATCTTTAATCATCAATCTTTAATCATCACCGGTATAATCCTTCCCGGTCCAACTGCTCCCGAATGATGGCGAACTCGGCCGGGGTGGGCGGGGTCATCTCTTTCAGGTTGGGCGAGATGCGTAACGGCCAGCTAACTTCGGCTTGAATGGAAGCGGCCGTTTCACCGGGCGCCACTTCAATCAAAGTCATCTCATGGTCGTCGTTGTCAAAATCAAACAAGGCGCGGTCGGTGATGACGAGTTGGGGGCCGCTGCCGGGTAAACCAAGCCGTTGGCGGGCGTCGCCGCCGTCCAAGTGGCCGGGGCTGGTCATGAAGTCGATCTTGTCCACAAAGGCGCGTTTTTTCAGCCGCATGATCATGAAAATCTTTTTGGCGTTGATGGCGATCTCGCAGGCGCCGCCGGAACCGGGCAGGCGCACTTTTGGCTTGGCATAACTGCCAACAATCGTTGTGTTCAGATTGCCGTAGCGGTCAATTTGCGCGCCGCCCAGCAGGGCCGCGTCCACCAATCCGCCTTGCAAGTAGAGCATGAACAGATCGCTCATGCTGGTAACGGAGGTGGCGTCGCTAACCAGGGTCGGGTCGCCAATGGAGAGGGGCAGGCGGGCTGGATGGGCGCCAAAGACGCCGCTCTCGTAGACCAGTTCCAGGTTGGGCGAATGGTCGCGCCGGGCCAAGTTGCAGGCGATGTTGGGCAGTCCCACGCCGACGAAAACAACGCGGCTCCCTTGCAAGGCGCGGGAGGCGTTGACGATCATGAGTTCTGAGGGGGTGAATTCCATGGTTGTCTCCTGGTTTTGTCTGTTTTGAGTGTGAGGCGGGGGTGGGAACGGCCGTAATTATCAAGTTTCATTTTTATTTTCCTGATTGGGTAGAAATTTTTCTAACGGTACGGATTCCATGGCGTCGCTTAAATACGGCCGTACATCTGCTCGCGGCATCTGTACCAAAGGGTGTTCAAATCCCATTCTGTTGTTGAGTGTTTGAGCTATTTCTTGAGGCCAATACGCCATACTCATTTGCACAATATCGCCACCGACGCGCTGTGCCAGATTCTTGATTTTGCTCCCTTTTCCGATGCGGTCAACGATGATAATGGTTGCCATGTACCATGTTGAACGTCCTAGTTCTACTTCTCGCGCGAATCGGGTCACTTTGTCCAGTGAAATTTCGGGATTGCCCCGCCCGATGAAGCCAATGTCGAAACGAACTCTTTGACCCGCTTCCCATAGGGCTGTAGCATCGCTTTCCCGTTGCTCTCCTTGGGAGGATAGCCAAAACTCACGTTGAAAGTTAACGGCCGTATTCGTTCCCGTATATTCAAATCCCAAGATATGCAGCAGGGAACCAAGAACGACTCTTTCAAAAAGTTTTCCATAAACCGACTTTTCAGAACCGCGAATCGTCAGCGTTTGCACGCCAACAGCGCCCAGCAAATAAAGCATAAATTTCCAGCTTAAATCGGCGACATGTTCGTCATCAAGGTGAATTGCTCCGCTTAGATTGCCAAGTGCTGACGCATTTTGGGCAATCACATCTTCGTAAACTGCTTCATAGCGTTGGCGATATTCTGTCAACAGATTAGCGTTATCACACAGTACATTTTGCGAAGCCTTGTCAGTGAGGCCAAGAACCCATTGCGCCATCCATCGTTCAGTTTTTGAAAGACGTTTTTGTTCCAGAATTCCTTCGGCAATTTCTGGCAATTTTTCTACGAAATCGGATTGGCGAGCGCTGCCGCGTAACATCATGTTAACGGTAGCCGCATTCAATGACGCCAGTCGCCTCCGCGTTAGCATTTCAGTCGAATCGCGGAGGTTTCGACCCGACAAAACATCAAGAACAACGGTTCTTACCGTATCAATGCCAAATTTTTTGATTAACTCAGCGCCGCTTGTGGAAAGTAGAGCTTTTGCTTCATCGTCCAGAAGGTCAACTAAACTGTGAATCTTGTTGTCTTGTGTCATGTTGAATTCCTAGAGCAATATATTATCAACTGAAATAGGCGGACAATTTATGCAGCGAATATCGGCGGCCTCTTTCCCCAGCCAACGCTTGGCCCGTTTGCACATCAGAGCAACGTATTTGGGTTCTTGATCAATGACTCGACTCTGGCGAAAAATTGTCAGAGCCTTTTTGACAATTGAATTTTCTGCAAAGCCGGAAGCGTTTACGAAAAACAGTTGGGCATAGGACGACTCCTGAGTGGATAATTGCAAGACAATATCCACCGGTTCCAACAGG
>JAJRYT010000213.1 GCA_024275635.1 Chloroflexota bacterium
AGTCAATGCAACTTTACTCGAGTACGAATATTTGAACATCGCATAAAAAGAGTGACATGCAAATATTATTTGAATACAAACCCACGCGGTCGAGTACGGTTTGGAAGCAATCTGTTAGGAATGTACAAAGTCGAGCTCAGGTGACAGTCACTTTTTCCAGAAGTAACAATCGCAGCGCAAACCATTTCAAGTGACTGTCACTTCCGGGGCTGTTGTATCTTCGCAATCAACGCCCGACATTAGGAGAATCATTCGATGCTTGTAACCGACATTGCTGAAGAAATCAGCGTACTTTCCAGGTTTGAAAAAATCCTATTAATTGAGAAAATTTCAAAAATGTTGCTGGAAGAAGAAAATCCTGAAAAGTATTTCGATCCACGGAAAAGCTACCCTGTGTTTACACCGATAAATCAGGAAAAAGGGGCCAATCAACTGCAACAGTTTCTAGACCAACAAAAGTCATGATGATGCAGCGATTTTCCTATACCCAGAACCCACAATTTCCTGTCGGTATGCCGTTGATTGATATTCAGCTTTCAAATGGCCCAAAAAGTTTAGCGGTTTCTGCGCTTGTTGATTCTGGCGCCGCTCTCAATATATTGCCGTTTGATGTTGGTATTGAATTGGGTTTAGTCTGGGAGAACCAAACCTTTCTAATTGATTTAGGGGGCGTTCTGACAGGCGCTCAAGCCTATGCCGTTTTGCTGCAAGCTCAAATTACCAATGGGCAACCAACGCAGCTGGCTTTTGCCTGGGTCAGTAGACCATCGTCAGAAGTTCGCCTTCTTCTCGGCCAAGTAAATTTCTTCCAAGAATTTGACATTCACTTCTACGGCAACCAGCAACTTTTTGATATTGAACTAAAATCACATTAAGGTATATCGCGGTTCGAATTTCGCTCAAATTGCATCATGTAGAGCGCGGCTGGAGCAGGCGTTCTAAATTTACTACGGAGCATTACGACATGTATTTGGTTTTAGAGGATGTGTTTAAGGTGTTTACCGCTCGCGGCGGCGCGGGGGAGGTAACGGCCGTGTCCAACGTCTCCTTGCAAATTGAAAAAGGGGAATTCATCACCCTGCTCGGCCCCTCCGGCTGCGGCAAAACAACTACGTTACGCATGATCGCCGGGTTCGAGTTCCCCACTGCCGGCACCATTCGTTTGGATGGCGAGGTCATCAACGATTTTCCGCCGCACAAGCGGGATATGTCGATGGTATTCCAAAGCTACGCCATCTTCCCCCACCTCACTGTCTTTGAAAACATCGCCTACGGCCTGAAAGTGCAGCGCCTGCCCAAAGCGGAGATAACCGAACGGGTCGGGCGGGTTTTAGGCCTGGTAGAGATGGAGGGCTTTGGCAAACGCACGCCGGATCAGCTTTCCGGCGGCCAGCAGCAGCGGGTGGCCCTGGCGCGGGCGCTGATTATGGAGCCAAAGGTGCTGCTGATGGACGAGCCGCTCTCCAATCTGGACGCCAAACTACGCGAGCAAATGCGCTACGAAATCCGCCGTATCCAACAGCAAATCGGCATTACCAGCGTTTACGTCACCCACGATCAGGTGGAAGCGATGACGATGTCGGACCGGATTGTGGTGATGAACGAGGGGCGGATTGAGCAAGTTGGCTCGCCAACAGAGATTTACCGCCGGCCCAACAACCGCTTTGTGGCTGATTTTATCGGCAAGGCGAATTTTGTAACCGGTAAGGTGCAGGGGATGGCGGACGGCCGTTTATCCGTCGCCGCCCTGGGCAGTACCGTAACTGTCGCCGCGTCCGAAAATAATTTCCAGGCCGGGCAGGAAGTAACGCTCGTCATTCGGCCTGAAATGGCGCAAATAAACCCGCCCCAGGAAGCCGCCCATGTCGAAGGGATTGTGCGCCAATCCGCCTACCTGGGCAGCCTGGTCGAATACGATGTCGAAGCCGGGGGGCAGGTCTTATCCTTGGTAGAACATGATCCCCGCCGAACGACAATCCACGCTAAAGGCGAGAAAGTCCAAGTCAGGTTCCTGGATGACTGCCTGTACGTGATACCGGACTGAGTCTCTATCCGGCCTAATGGACGCCAAAACGGAGCCAGCTACATCCGTGCAAGCAAACCCACTCGTTGACATTGTCATTCCCACACGTGGTCGAGGGCAACTGATCACAACAACGATTTCCACTATCTTGAAAAGCCGCCAGCCGGACTTTACTCTATGGATCGTTGATCAAAGCGACGATGATGCCACTCGGAAAGCGGTAGAGCCTTTCGTGACCCAGGATAGTCGGGTTAAATATGTGAACACCCCCACACAAGGTTCAAACATAGCGCGCAACATGGGCATTGCCGCCGGGAGCGCCCCCTACATTCTATTTACCGATGACGACTGCTCCGTTGCCGATGATTGGGTAGACAACATGCTGCAAGAGTTAACCCAAGAAGGCGCCTGGGCTGTTTTTGGGCGAATCATCCCCCAGCAGCAAAGTCCGCCCACATCAAGGGCAGCGAGCGAAGATGAAGCCGCCTTGCATAAACAATTGCCCATGGCTTTGCAAGACCGGCCGGCGCGTCAGGTTTATCAGGGCAATCGCTTTAACCTTGGATTTGGGCACGGGGCCAACATGGGGCTAAGCCGCCAACACAACGACCTGATCGGCGGTTTTGACAATTTGTTAGGCGCCGGCGGCCTGCTGCGTTCCTGGCCTGAGCGTGACCTGGGCTATCGGATGCTGCGTCGCGGCGGGCGTATTATCTATACGCCAACGGCCGTCGTCTATCATCGTCATTGGCGCAGTTGGCCCGAAGTTAAAAACACCTATCGCAACTATGGCGCCGGCGCCGGCGCCGTTGTCGCTAAATTCATCCGCTGCGGCGACCTGGCCGCCCTCTATCTGCTTTTGGAATGGGTGGTTGATCAAGGTATCCGCGCTATTGCCTCCGGTTTATTCAAGCAGCGCAGCAAAGAAAAAATCATTACCGGATATTACCAACTTATTTATCCTTGGGTCGGTTTAATCCAAAGCTTACGCTATCCAATCGATCGAGAACAACTAATCTACCGCTCGGAAGAGTATGATAAGGCATGAGCATTAAATAATTTACGTAACTGAGATTGGAGATTCAGTAGAACCAGAATCTGACACGAATTTCACGAATCTCACGAATTAAGAACTTATTTTTCGTGCAATTCGTGTCATTCGTGGCGAAAATCTTGATCTACTGAGATTAGAGGCTGGAAACTGGACTAATCTCTAATCTCCAGTCTCGCGCAAGTTATCTAATTCTCGATCCTAAGCCACCGCCCGTGCCTGCCGCCGCCGCCCAGCGCGGCCAGACTGACGCCGCCGCCGACGGCCATCAGGAATAGAATCAGTCGGGCGTCAAATGGGGATGCGTTTGTAACGTTTGTGAGGGAAACGGCCGTTGGCCCGCCATCAGCCGTATTGACACAATTATAAGGCGACCCATTGACCTGGTGATTAAACCAGACGCCCTGCACATTAGTTACCGACTGCCCTTGGCTGCCGGTTAAAACGCCGTCAAAACCATCACCCGTCCCAGTATAAACCAGGCTGTCGCAAACGCCTGACTCATTCCAGGAATAACAATCAACCACCTCGCTGCTGCCGTTACGCAAAATGACGTGATCAGGATTGGGACCGTTGGCCAGTCCATTGCCCAAAAGTGATGCCAAAAAGACAGTGTTCGCCGGATCAACAGATGGTTGGTTGGGGGTGGTATAATTGTCAAATTCAGTCTGGAGTTCTAGTTGTGTAGAGGCGATAATCCAGCAGCCTCCCGCCGGGATCAAACAAGAACTTCCAGGACAATCAACAGTATCAATTGTATCGGCGAGAAAATTGTCCTCTATTTGCCAGCCAGTTAGATCAACCGGCGTCACGCCTTTATTGTAAATCTCAACCCACTCTCCCCAATCCCCGCCGATAACTTCAACCACAGCATTGATCATAATTTCTGACAAGACAATATCATCATTTGTATTGGCTAATGCTAATTTCCCACTTTCTTCCTCACCGGACAAAACCGAAGTTATTGCCTTCCGTGTAAATGCCCGTACGCCAGTTACACTGCTCAAGGATACAATCAGCACGAGCATAACAGCCCTGGTTCTGGCATGGACGAGGTAGTTAATAAGGCTTTGGACAAAATTGGCGAATAAGAAGCGCGTCTTCACTGATACCCCCTTTAAGCACGCTGCGTGGCACAAACCAATATTCGTGAATCATTATAGGCTTATTTGGATCGATAATCCACTTTTTGACATATTAGCAACCGGGAAAGAGAAATCAACCCTGGGCCGGTAACATCTCCTGATAAAGAAGGTTGATCTCTTGCGCCATTTTACGCGCGCCGAATTGGGGCGCTTGCGAACGGCCGTTTTCCCCCATCCTCCGCCGCAACTCTTTATCTGCCAACAGAAGCAATGCCTTCTCGGCCATCGCCTCCGGCTCTCCCCGCTCTACCAAAAAGCCGTTTTCGCCATCCGTCACCGCCTCCGCCGAGCCATCGGCCCGTGTGGTCACGATAGGCAGCCCCGTCGCCATCGCCTGCGGCAGGACGCGCGGCAGCCCTTCCCACAAACTACTCAACACAAACACGTCAAACGCCGCCAGCAGTTCCGGCACATCGCGGCGCAGCCCGGTCAGAATAACCCGGCCGGCAAGGCCCAGGTCACGCAGTCGCGCCTCCACTTCAGGGCGGAGCGGGCCGTCACCGACGATAATGAACCAGGTAGACGGCCGTTGCTGACGAATACACGCAAAAGCCTCCACCAAATCCAGCGGCGCTTTTTGCGGCGAAAGCCGGGTAACGCTGCCCACAACCAGCGCATCGGCGGGGATGCCCAACGCCCGGCGCACCAACACCGGAGGCGTTTGCGGATGACCGAACCGATCCAACTCAATGCCGCTGCGGATGAGGCAATAATCCTCGCGGCGACCAATCCCCTGGGCTAACCCCTTCTCGATATCCTCCGGCGAGACAACAATCATCGCCTGACTGAAACGCGCGGCAAATTTCTCCAGCGCCACATAAAGCTGCCGTTTAACCGGCGTCATCTGGTCGTGAAAGCTCCAGCCATGAACAGTGTGAATAATGATGGGCACACCGGCCATTTTGGCCGCCCAGCGGCCCAGGACACCGGCTTTGGAGCTGTGGGTGTGGACGATTTGGTAGCCACCATTTCTCATCATTTTTCGCAACTTCAAAATGGCCTGCCAATCTTTAACCGGGCTAATTTCGCGCACTAGTTCCGGCATAATGATCAATGGAATGTTGCGCAGGCGTACTTCCTCAATCAAAGAACCTTCGGAGCCGGTTTGGGGGCCGCTGACGATGTCTATCTGGTAACGGCCGTCGTAAGCCGCATCATGGGTGTGGTAATCGGCCGTCAATATCGTATTCTCCTGCGCCCCGCCAATAATAAGGCGAGTGATGAGATGCAAAACGTGAATTTTCTCCTTCACGGCCCCTCCAAAACGCGCCGGTACACGGCTAACGTTTGCGCCGCCGCTTGCTGCCAGCTAAACCGCTGCCGCCAGATACGCCCCTTTCTTACCAATGCCTGTCGCCGGACGGCATCGCCAAGCAACGAGTCCATGGCCTGCCGGATGGCGCCAATCTGGCGGGGATCAACGGCGAGGCCGCCAGCGCCAACGATTTCCCCGGCAGCAGTAGTATTGGATGCAATCACTGGCGTGTCACATGCCATCGCCTCCAATATCGGCAAACCGAACCCTTCGTAAAAAGAGACCAAGACAAACAAATCGGCGGCCGTGTAAGCAGCGATTAGCTCAGAGAATGAAACGCCGCTTAAGAAATGAACCTGCTGCTCCAGCGAGCGAGCGCGGACAAATTCCTCCGGCGCTGTATAATCCTGGTAAGGCTGACCGATAATGACCAGGTCGTGGGTCAGACGGCTTTGGCTGTCGGCGTACGCTTGCAGCAGCCCGAGGTGATTTTTGTGGGGTCGCCGCTCCCCGACGGTAAGGAGAAACTGCCGTTTCAACCCATACTTTTCCTGAAAAGCCATGATCGACTCGGCTGGCGCCGGGCGAAATTGTGGGTCGGCCGCTTCATAAATCACGTTCATCCTCGCCAAAGGAGCCGCAAATATGCGGCTCAAATCATTGCTCGTGGCATGAGAGATGGTGATCACGGCCGCTGCCCGCCGCAAACTTTGCCCGAATGAATAACGCATGTACTGGCGTTTCAACCAACTCAAACTCGTGAAAAAATCCGGCCGTACTAAATATTTGGCATCGTGAAGTGTAACCACTACCGGCACACGACCAAACAAGACCGGCGCGTCAAAATGAGGATAATGCAGCAAGTCCACCCTCAGCTCTTGGGCCATTTGTGGCAAAAAGAGGCGCTGTCGCAGCGACATGTACCTCTCTTGACTAAAGTGCTGCATCAGGTTGGGCGCAGTCCAGGTCTGTATGCAATAACCCGGCCAGGAATCTGGCCGCAGCAGCAGATGAAACTGCCAATCGGGGGCCAATCGCAGCATCTCCGGCAGCAAAGAACAGATATACTGTCCAATGCCAGTTGGTCTTTCCAACACCAACCGGGCGTCAAACAGGATAGACGGCTTCATTTCCTACAAACCCTTTCCCAGGATCGCCCAGCCAGCCATGCGCCCATACGCACGCAATCTGGCGCATTGGTCAGTGCGTTTACGCCCCAAAAACCAGTTTGACAATGCCAGGATTGATCGGGTCACAGCGCCACAAAATGTAATAAGCCGCAAGATGCGGACTGCGCGCCGGCCATGATGTTTATGAAAATAGTAAATTACACTGCGTTGGCTGGCCAATAAAGTGCGCGTTCGGGCCAAGCGGCTGCTGGCCGCCGCTTTGATATGCATAATTCCAGCACAAGGCACAAACCAGATTTGCCAACCGGTATCACCGGCCCGTTTGCACCAATCAGTATCTTCGTAAAACATAAAAATGTGGGGGTCAAGCGGGCCAATTTGTTCATAACATTCGCGCCGAATGCACAGGGCCGCCCCGGTGATGGCGGCGGCCTGACGCAGTTCGTTGCGGTAGGCAACTTGCTGCGCCCGCGTGGGGAAGAGGCGGTAGAGCATTGTCTGGCGCAGGAATTCTACCCATAAGCTGGGCAAAGGCGCGGTGGAAGGCTGTAAAGAACCATCAGGGTTCCATAACGTAGGCCCAACGATACCAGCTTGAGGATGTGTTTCCAAAAATCCAACGAGGGATTCCAGCGCCCCTGGGCACACTTCGGTATCGGGATTAAGGAGCAGGAGGAAACGGCCGTTTGCCTCTGCCAGCCCCACATTATTCCCCCGCGCAAAACCCATATTCTCCGATTGAACAATGAGCCGAACCTGAGGGAATCGCGCTGCTACCCGCTGGACGCTGTCATCATCCGAATGGTTGTCTACCACAATCAGTTCGGCGTCCAGCGTGACGTTATTTTGGATGGAGGCCAGGCAATTTTCCAGCAAATCGGCCGTGTTCCAGTTGAGGATGATGATGGATAGAAGCGGCTGGCTCATTCGATGTATCCCAAACTTTCCAGGCGGCGGCGCAGTTCCTCGTCCATTCCTGCAAATGATAGCTCCGATATCGCCCATTCCGACCCCCGCACATTGGCGACGTAAGCTGTCAGTTGTGACCGCATGGCGGCCATTTTATCCGGGTGGCGGACGGCCAGATTTGTCGTTTCGCCAGGGTCGTCGTGGATGTGGTACAGCGCTTCCTCCCGCACGGTCAATGTGTCCCGATCCAGCAAAATGAGGGCGGCCCAGCCGTCTTCGCGCAAACTCAGCCAGACCCCCTGCTTGCTGCCGCTTTCGCTGATGGCCTGGAGGGAGGGGAACGGCCGTCCCCCCCGCGCCGACGGCAGCAAACTCACCCCCATCACAGACGGCCCGGCCGATAAGCCAACCATCTCTAGTAAGGTTGGCGCAATGTCAATGTGCCGGACAATCCCATTTTCCACCTGCCCACCGGCTATTTGTGGATGGCGCAGCAAAAAGGGGACGTTGACGTTTTCCGCGTGCAGCGCCAGTTGATGGAAATAACGCCCATGTTCGCCAAACGCTTCGCCATGATCGGCGGTGAGCAAAACGGCCGTTTCCTCTCCCACTGCCGCCAACAACCGCCCCACCTGCGCATCAATCGTCTCCACGCCGCGCAGATAAAGCTGGCGCAGGGCTTCCCGCTCGCGCGGCGTCACCCGCTCTGGGGCTTGGCGGCTGCGATGGGCTAACCGGGCATTGTAGGCCCAATTCTGCTTATCCCAGGGGCCATACAGCCGTGGACGGGGCAAATCGTAGGGCCAATGGGCGTCCATGTAATGCAGCCAGAGGAAAAAGGGGGATTCGGCCGCAGCCGCCATTTGGAGCGCCGCCTCCGTCACCTCGTCGGCGGATGGATAAGGCGGATAAATCAGGCCGCCGCCCAGCAGTCCCAGCCCATTGTTCAGCAGCCGCACCGGCCAGGAATGAGCGATCGGCTTGGCTGAGGACAAGTCACGATAGTCCGCATAGCCGCGATGAAAGCCAAACGATGGCGACAGCCAGGGGTTGGAATTGACGCCCAGGGTTTGGTAGCCGCGCGCCCGCAGCACGCCAACGATGCTGAAGCGCGACTCGTCAAATCGAGTCGTACCGCCAAATTGGGAGGGATAGCTGCCGCTGAAAATGGAGGGAAAGGTGGTTTTGGTCATGTGGCTGTGGGCAAACATACGTTGGTAACGCACGCCCTGCCCCGCCAATTTGTCCAGCGCCGGTGTGCGCGCCGGGCCGCCGTAGCAGCCTAACACATCGGCGCGCAGGCAGTCTATGGTGATGAACAGGATGTTGGGATAAGGGGAAGTCATGTCAGTTCGTGTACCCCCATTGCGCCAGGCGCAGCGCAACTGTGTCGGCAAATGCTTGCAGGGCGGGGTTTTGGCGATAGGCGTAGGCGCGTTGGGGATTGACGGCCGTAACCGCCCGCGCAACCATCCCCTCATCCACAACCAACCCGGCAAATTGGGCCGTGCGCAACAAATGGGGGACCGGATCGGATAAAAAATCCTCGTAGCGCAGTTCAAGAAGTTGGTCGCCCAGGACAGCGGCGTGCCCGGCGGCTTCTTGCAGGTAGGTTTCCCACAGGGAGAAACCGCCTTCTAGCGTGGCGCAGCGCAGGCTGTTGGTAAATCCTTCCCCTTTTCGTTTACGCGGCCAATCTCGTAGGTAAAACGGCCGTTTCTCCCCCATCGCCCGTTCTGATTGCGCCACCAACATCCGCTGCCGCGCTTGCAAGCTGGCGGCGACATCCACGCCGTGCCGCAGCACGTACACGACGCGCGCCTGGGGGAACAAATCGAGCCAAACCGGCAGCGTAAACGTCAGGCGCGGGTCTTTCCAGCCCCAGGGGATGGGCAAATTGGCCGGTTTACGCCAGCGCACATACCGTCGCCATCCGAGGTAGCGGATGACGTAGGGAGAGGCCATCAACCCGTCCAGATAGCGAACGGCCAGCCCGCGAACGGCCGACGTTCCGGCCGACGTTCCGGCCGACGTTCCGTCGGTCAGCAAAAGATGCACCGATTCGGGGTAATCCCACGCGCCGCCGCTCTGGCGCAGCAGCCATTCGTCGGCGTAACGGAAGAAGCGGGCTTCAGCATTGGCGTCTTTGTCCATGCCCAGAAACAGGCCCAACCGCTCCAGCAGCCGGGCGATCAGGCTGGTCCCGGAGCGGTGCATGCCCATGATGAGCAGCGGCGCAGGCATCACATCCGCTCCTTTGCCAAGACATGCTCAAACAAATCGAGATAGGCCCGCCCGCTTCTGGCCCAGGTGAACTGCGCCGCGCGCGCCAATCCTTTTTGGTGTAAATCGCGGCGCAAGCGCTCGTCGCGCATCAGCCGCGCCATTGCCCCGCGAATGGCGTCTACCGAGCGGGGGTTCACGAGCAGAGCGGCATCTCCGGCCACTTCGGGGCAGGCGGTCACGTTGGCGGTGATGACAGGGCAGCCGCAGGCCATCGCCTCGATGATGGGAAAACCGAAGTTTTCGTACAAGGAGGGGAAAACAAATCCCAGCGCGCCGCGGTACCAGGCCGCCAGTTCCGCCAGCGTAAAGTTCTGGCTGATTATTTTTACGCCGGGAATATCCGACTGCGCGCCGCGGTAATGCGTGAACTTCATAACTAAATCGGGGCGCGTTTTTTCTGGTAATTGGGTATAGGCGGCCAAAATGCGCTGAACATTTTTGCGCGGCTGATTATAGATGGAAACGACAAAAAAATATGGCCGTTCTGCCTGATAACGCGGCCCATCTTCACAAAAGACTCCGTGATCGATCCCGTAGTAAATGGGGAAAACGATGTCGCGCGATACCCCTAACACCCTGGCGATTTCATCCGCGCCAAATTCAGACCCAGTGGTGACGGCGGAAACCTGATGGCGCAGCCAGCGCCAACCATAGGCGATCCGGGCTTTGTTGAACTTCTCCCGCAGCCAACCACGTTTGCCAACGGCGGCTTCTCTGGCAGGCAATGAAAACGCACGCAGCCCGCTCATGGTTGCCACGAGGGGAAGCGCATTGCCTTTGAAAAGGGACGGCACGCGCCGCATCCCCAACCCTGGCTCCCAAATCAAGTCACAGTCTGTTGGCAGCCGATCGGAAAGCGAAAACGGAATGATCTCTACGCCAGCTTGTAACAAATACTCAGTTATCTGTTCCCGAATTAAGCGTAAACTTAAATGGTCGCGTTCCCGCGTTAATACACCCAATCGCATCGCCTTTTCCTTTCCTGTCATGCATCAGCCCAATAGGTCAGGTCGCGCCCCAGCATCTGGCTGAGACGCTCTAGTTCCGGCGCCAATTCGCGCGTTAATTGGCGGCGTAAATTTGGGTCTAATGGCGGCCGTTTTTCATACCGTGTGTTTATCTGTTTTAGCGCCTCAAAAAGCCGCTGGCGCAAGGGAAGCGGTATCGCGTGCCGCAGCAGCCACCTTGCTGGTCGTGGCGGATGCAACAGGGTTTGCTGCACTGTGTGACTCCATACGCGCTTGCTGGGGTTCTGAATGCGGAAATCTGCCTGAAAGGTGGGGTCAACATTTAGAAATTGCAGCGTGTCTGTGTAGGCAACGGCCGTATTCGCTTTGAAATCATCAAAAATGATGATGTTGATTTGGTCACGGGCGAAGGCCCGGAAATACCGCTGAATTTGTTGGGAAAAGCGCACGCTTTCACGATAAAAAAGCGCATCAACCAACCCCGGATACGGAGGTAGGCGCCGACCCTGCTTGCGCGCTTCTTCTAACGCCAGCGCCGTTGCAAAATCAGCGACGTTTTCTGTGCCATTGTAAACCCGTTGATTATGCAAGGCATACATCACATCAACAGGATTACGCAGCATGATGATGATTTTTGCTTGTGGGTTGAAGGCCTGGATTTCCTCGGCCGCCGTCCGGGAATAAAGATACCAGGTAGACGCTTCGCCCACCATCTGTTCAGGGGCGGCCTTTGCAAAGTAGGAGGCATATTTTTCCTGGCTATACGCGGGACGCTCCCGGCCGATAAAGGTTAAGTCGCGGCCAAAATAATGAGGCTCTTTTCCGCTGAATCCGGGCATGAAAATTTGGGGATGCTGGCGCAAGTAGGCATACAGGGAGGTTGTGCCGCATTTGGGCGCGCCAACGATGAAGAAATCGGGTTTACGCATGGGACGAATCCTGTTCTTTTTTCAGGACGGAGTGTAAAAGAACGACGGCCTGCTGCAATTGGCTGCGTTCAAGGACCAGCCAGGCAAGCAGGTAAATGATGGTGAAAACGGCCGTTTTCAAACCCGCCGACACCCAATCGTTGGAAACGGCCGTTACGCGCACAACGCCCATCGTCCCCAGCAGCGCCGCCGCCAACATCATTACCGGATTGGCAAACAAACGAACGGGTGAAAAATCCACATAAGCCCGCGCCTGCCGCAGCAAGATAAAAATGCCCACAAACAACATCACATCCACCGCCAGGGCCACGCCTTGAATACCTAACGGCAATCCTAACAAAAATAGCCCGGCAATCAAAACGCCCAATTGAATGGCCCTGGCCTTGACAATAATCGTGGGATTACCGACGGCCACAAACAAATGAGAAACGGTGATTTTCAGAGGGTCTAGCAAGGTAAAAACCAACATGAGCCGCAGCGCATCCAGCATGGGCAGCCATTCCGGCCCCGGCCCCAGGCGGATAAATTCGGGAGCAATTAATACAAACAGCCCGGCAATCAAAAATCCGCTGCGCACCAAAAAGGCGTTGACGCGAAAAAACATCTGCGATAATTCCCGCCGCCGCTCTTTCAGCTCGGCATAACTCCCGACCACGACCCGATTGATGGGGATGGCTAAAACTTGGCGCGGATAGGTGGCGTAGGCATAGGCGCGAGAGTAGTACCCCAATGCGCCCCGCCCCAGAAAGGCATTGGTAAATAAATCATCTATGCGGTCTAACAGGCGCAGCAGTCCGGTGGCAACCATATTTTTGCGGCCAAACGCTAGGTAGTAGCGGACAATTGAGGGAGACCAGGCTAACCGGGGCCGCCAAACCGGACGCCAAAGGTATAACATAACAAAATCGGACAGGCTGGCGACAACGGCCGGGTAAAGCAATGCCTCTAATTTATACCCCCGATAGGCCAGCCACAAGGAGAGGACGACAATAATAATGGCCTTTACCAATTCGATTAAAGATAAACGCCGGTGAACGACACGGCGGGTTAAAATGAGTCGGGGCGTTTGGGAGAAGGCTTGATTGAAGCCGCGGGCGGCGATGAGGACGAGAAAAGCTAATTGTAACTCGCCATCGGTGAAGAAAACGGCCGTTCCCGCCAACACCGTCGCCCAAATCAGCGTAAAGGCCATTTTAAGAGTCAAATGGACAGCCGCTGCTTCATCTTCATTTTCAGTTTCTGGAGACTGATGTAAAAACGCCCCCACCATGCCAAAATTGGGCAAAATCAGCGTAAGCTCCACCCAAGCCAGCGCGGTGGCATAGGTTCCCCAAACGGCCGCATCCGGGATGAGCCGGGCCAATAAAGTCGTGCGGATGAAAAAGATGACCAGCTTAACCGTATTGGTGGCGACGTTCCAGCCCGTCGCCGTCATGCTGCGCTGCCAAAGATCATCTCGCTTCGACATCGTGTTTAGTCCAGATGGATTTCGATACGCGGCAAGCGCAAAAGGCACAAGAGCTGCTGCGCTGGGAGGATGATAAATTTATCCATGATTGGCTGGTTACGGCCGTAACAATTCCCGCAGCCGCGACACCACCATCGCCATTGCCACCTTATTCAGCCCCCCATTGGGGATAATCACATCCGCATGACGCTTGCTTGGTTCCACAAACTTCATGTGCATCGGCCGTACCGTTTCCATATACTGCGCCACCACCGAATCCAATGATCGGCCACGTTCCTGAATATCCCGCTCCAACCGGCGGATAAAGCGCACATCCGGGTCCGTATCCACATACACCTTAATATCCATCAACTCGCGCAGCTTTCGTTTGGTAAAAATCAAAATGCCGTCCACCAAAACAATCGGACTCGGCTCAACCAGCGCCGACTCCTCCGTGCGGCGATGCGTCGTGAAATCATAAACCGGCACATCAACCGGCTGTCCATGCAACAGCTTTTTGATATGCTTAATCAATAGTTTCGTTTCCAGCGAATCGGGGTGATCATAATTTTGGTGCGTCCGCTCCTCAAACGATAAGTGCGGCATATCCCGATAATAAGCATCATGCGGCAAATAAGCAATCTGCTCCGCGCCAACCGCTTCCAAAATAGCGCGGGCGACGGTCGTCTTCCCCGAAGCAGTCCCCCCGGCAACGCCAAACACAATCGGTTTTTCTTTATCCATCAATCCTTACCATATACAGCAAATCGCCAAAATCATTTTACACAGCAACTCATCTTCAACAAGATACAAACAATCTGCTGTATCTTCTCAAAATTTCGGGGCAAAGATTACAAAAGTTTCAAAACGGGCGCTATGCAGACAATATGTTGTTAAAACTTTTGTAATCTCCCCAGTTTATTGAGAAGATACCAATCTGCTGATAAAAAAATAGCCTGGCAAACCAAAAAGGCCAGGCAATCATCAAGCCACCTGTGAGATTCGAACTCACGACCTGCGCATTACGAATGCGCCGCTCTAGCCAACTGAGCTAAGGTGGCATCACGGATAAATTATAACAAGCGGGCACATACTTGACAAACAACAAAACGTGCAATATGTTGAAAGAGATTAACGCCTTACCTTATATAAGTAAGAAGAAACAACACACGCCCCGGCGTACCACGATCAATAAAAAAAGAGAGTGGGAGATTCAATTTCTCAATTACTTAATCTTCCAATCCCGGCATTTTAAGGAGACAAGCAGTGACTCGGATAACCCGCGCCCAAATAGAAAATACGGCCAACATTTTAGGCTCAAACAAGATTATCCTACCCGACGCCAACCTGGAAGAGATGGGACTATCAGGCATTGACTTATCCGGCGCCAATTTGAATGGCGCCAACTTACAACGCGCTCATTTAGATAACGCCAATTTAAGCGGCACAAAACTACAAAATGTTCAGCTAAACGAAGCCCGGCTAGAAAACGCCAATTTAAGCGGCGCCGACCTATTTCGCGCCAATCTACAAGATGCCCGGCTGAGCGGTTGTAATCTAAAAAATGCTTATTTGGGCAGCGCCAACTTGCAACGAGCCGACCTGTCCGACGCTGACCTATCCGGCGCTAATTTACACTTTGCTGATTTGCGTAACGCCAATCTAAGCGGCGCTAACCTCAAGGGGGCTAACATCAAAGATACCCGCTATAACCACCATACCCGCTGGCCTAACGACAGCATTCACCTCTCCATTACCGGCGCTTTATTGTTTGAACGCTAATCATTTGGCAAATTTACGGCATGGTTCAGAAACCTGTTTTGTAGGACGATTTTGTAAATCGTCCTACGTTAAACAATTAGAACGGCCACAACAGCGGCAGCGCCAAAACAGATATAATCAAAGCCAGCAAAATCAGCGGCACACCTACTTTGACGTAATCGCTAAAGCGGTAACTGCCAGCCCCCATGACTAGTGTGTTGACAGGCTAAGCGACAGGCGTGGCAAACGCCATGGAAGCGGCGATGGCGACGGCCATTAAAAAAGCGTATGGCGCGATGCCTAATGTTTGCGCCGCCGCTAACGCGATGGGGGCGATGATGACGGTTGTGGCTGTGTTGGACAAGACCTGGGTAAAAATGGATGTGAGTAAAAATAACCCGGCCATAACTGCCAGCGGCCCAATCCCGCCCAGGAGCTCGATCAACCCATTGGCGGCGACATGAACTAAGCCCACTTTTTCCAGCGCGATGCTCATGGGCAGCATACCGGCCACTAAAATGATGCTGGGCCAGTTGATGGATTGGTAAGCTTCGTCCATGGTCAGGCAGCCGGTTAATACCATGGCCAATCCGGCTAACATGGATGCGGCAGCGACCGGCAGGGCGTTGGTGATCATCAAGAGTAACATGCCCACAAGTACAAACAGAGCTACGGCCGCTTTGCTGCGGTTGGGCGCGCCCATCATGGCTTCGGGCTGACCCATGACAATGAAGTCACGCCGCTGTTGTTTGAGGGCCAGGATGTTGACCCATTCCCCCTGAACCAGCAGGGTATCGCCAAATTGCAGAGGGGTGGTCTTAAGATCGAGTTTTGTGTTGGCGCCGGGCCGGTTGATGCCGAGGACGGTGAGTTTGTAGCGGGAGCCGAAGCGGGTTTGGACAAGGGTACGGCCGACAAACCATGACCGAGGCGGTAAGAGAACTTCGGCCACACCGACTTCACGGTTGAGCAGCGCTTTCTCATCTTTTGGTTTAGGCGGTTGGACGCCCAGGTTCCAGTGAGCGGCTGCATGAGCAACATCGTTGCCTTCTCCCTGAACGATGAGGCTATCATTGAGTTGGATCCGAGTATCTGCATTGGGAATGATGGGGGTGGATTTGGCGGCACGGCCGTCTTGCCCTTCCTCATCGTGTCCCCTGACCAACGCGGCCGCCGGGCGCGTGTCCGGCGGCCGCATGATTTTCAACACTGTCACCTGGAAATCCTGGCCCAACCGGGAAGCCGCCAATGTGCGCCCTACTAGCTCCGAGCCGCGTCGCACTCGCAAGCGAAACAAATTGTCTGGCAGGCGATATAAATCCACCAACTCCTTAGGTGTGGGTAAGCGCTGTCCTTCCACCTTCGCTTTACGATCCGGCAGTAAATGGCGGCCAATGAATACCATGAATACAATCCCTATTACCACCAAAATTAAGCCCACCGGCGTATAACTAAAGAATTGAAACGGCCGTAACCCTTCCTCGCGCAGTAAATCGCTGACAAT
Organism: Chloroflexota bacterium; assembly: GCA_024275635.1. Lineage (GTDB taxonomy): Bacteria > Chloroflexota > Anaerolineae > Promineifilales > Promineifilaceae > JACKCC01. The sequence goes on from JAJRYT010000213.1 coordinate 16,409, forward strand.
GATATTGGGCGGCGTGCCAATCAACGTCATCGCCCCGCCCAGGAGCGCGCCAAAAGCCAGGGGAATTAACAGCTTGGAGGGGCTGATTTTGGCAGAGCGGGCCAGGATGATGATGGCCGGAAGTAAAACGGCCACCGTGCCCGTATCACTCATAAAGCTGGACAATAAAACAACAGCGCCCATCAAGACGACTGTCAGGCGCAGTTCACTGGTTCCCGCAACAGTTAATATGCGGCGGCCGATCATACCGGCCAACCCAGTTTGCAGCGCCGCGCCGCCGACGATGAACAGGGAGGCGATGGTTAAAACGGCCGTATTGGAAAACCCGGACAACGCTTCCCCCGTAGACAAAACGCCGGTCAGCATGAGCGCGACAACGACGCCCAATGCCACCACATCCACGCGCAGCCATTCGGTGATAAAGAAGATGACGGCCGTTACCAGGATACCTAGCGCCAACCACATTTGCGGCGTCATTGATTGGCGGGGCGTCGCGCCGGATCGGTAATCCAGTCGCTCCAGGAACCGGCATAAAGACGGCCGCTGCCCAGCCCGGCGTGTGCCAGCGCTAACAAATTCACACAGGCGCTGACGCCGGAGCCACAGTAAAAGATCGCTGCTGAAGGCGGCGTGTCGCCCAAAAGCGCGGCCAGTTGTTGGCGTATTTGATCGGCGGAGAGATAACGGCCGTTTTCCGACCAATTCTGCTGGTAAAAATAATTAACCGCGCCGGGGATGTGCCCGGCCGCCGCGTCCAACGGCTCCACCTCGCCGCGATACCGCTCCGGGGCGCGCGAATCTATCAGCAGCGGCGCGGCGACCACTTCATCGGCCAACGCCAGCCACTCGCGGCGCGGCGAACCAGTGAATTGGGCCGGTTCATTTTGCTCTGTACCCGCACGTTCAGGGAAACCGGCTGACTGCCAGGCCGCCCAGCCCCCATCCAGCACGGCAACGGCCGTATGTCCCATATACCGCAGCAACCACCACAAGCGCGCGGCAATCATGCCATTTTTATCATCGTACACCGCCGCCTGCTTGCCGCTGCCAATACCCAGGCGGCTGAAACGTTCTGCAAGTATCTCTGGCGGCGGGAGGGGGTGACGGCCGTTATCCGTCGTGGGCGGGTTACTCAACACTTCATCCAAATGAGCATACACCGCGCCGGGAATATGACCCGCCGTATACGCCCGGCGGCCCAGCTCCGTATCCGCCAGGCTAAAACGGCAGTCTACAATCACCCAATCCGGGTCGGCCACATAGCGGGATAACGAAGAAGCGTCGATTAAAGTCGTAAACATGGGAAATCCTCAGATATATTAGGGTCTTCAGGAATTGGCGGGGTTGACAGGATATATTGCGTATCCGGAGAGACCTTACGCAATACGTAATACGAGGCGATAAACCCCGCTCATAGTGAGCCACGTAGTTTACGAAGCGGCAGGCTATCGCTCAAAGGACGGCACGCCATATTCATTACGTACCGGACGACCAACTTCTGCTTCCCGCCCGGCTACGGCGCGGGCGTGGCCGTGATGATGACCGGCGGCGGTAGCAATGTGGCCCGCGGCGTCACAATAGGGATGATCGGGGTTGGGGTGGGTGTGATGGAGATGGCGGTGGGCGCAATGATGGGAACGGCCGTTGGCGTAACCGCCGGCGTCGGCGTGGGTAAGTTGGGATCGGGAGCCAAAACAAGCGCGCGCCGCTCACTGGAGGCCAGCGCGGAACCGCTGCTATCCGTCAGCGTCACCTGCCATTGGTAACTGCCAACCAGCGCCCAATCATCAGTGGCGCTCATCGTAAAGCTGTAACGGGTATCAACATCAGGTTGAGCAACAGAACCCAGGAGAACGGCCGTGCCATTTTGCAAATGATTCACCATAAACTGCTGGCCTGGCGACAACGGCAGCGGCCAATTCCAGCTAAAAGTGACCGGCTCACTGATCATCCATTCCCGTTCCGGCTGCGGCTCGCCCAACCGGATAAACGGCTGCGGCGGCGCAGTATACGCATTGCCGAATTCGGCCGTCCAATACCACACATTGGGCGCATTGTAGTCCACCGTGTACCCGACACCTACATCCGTCGCATACCTGTTCAGGATGATGCGGCGATGCGCCGGGCTGTTCACCCAAAATTCCACCGCCTGGTAAGGATACTCAAAGCCCCAGGCCGTCGCCTCCCCGGCATACCCGGCGCGGTATCCCTGCCCGATGAGCCGCTCGGCGGGCAGGGAGCCGTCATAGCCGGTGTGAGCAGTGTAACGATAACCGGCCATGTCGCCCACGTGCTGCTGGGCAGCATTACTCAGTTCAAGTACAAAATTAAGCGGCGGCAAACCGAATTGCCGGCGTGCCTCGTTAATGTAAAAATACAACTGCTCAGTCTGGCTGCTGCCAGCGGGCGTCTCCATGGGTCCCATCACAAACGGTTCGGCCAGATCAACAGGATCAAGCGTCAGGCCGTAGGGGTTGCCGCTGAGTTCGCCGCCCGTATCATCGAAACGCAGGATGAGCGGTAGATACATGGCCAATTGACCCGGATCGATGTGTACCCAACGACCAATTTCTGTGCCGCCAAATTCATTTTTCGCCGTCATGCTCACGTAAAAATCGCCGCCTTGCCGGTACGGGTGGCTGACCAACGCTCCTTCATACACATTGCCATCCCCCATATCCCATTGAAAAACGGTCACAGTATCATCGCCAAACGCCTGGCCGTAAACAGGTTCTCCGGCAGGCGCGACGGCGTCAATTTCCATGTCGGCAATGGGCGGCGCGCCCACGGTGATGGGCCAAAACGCTTCGGACTGCCCGAAATCATTCTCGATGGTCAGGTGAACAGTATACTCACCGGGCAAAGCGTACTGGTGGGTCGGGTCGGCTTCTGTCGTGATAACGCCGTCGCCAAAGTCCCAACGGTAAATCAGGGGGCGCTGACCACCGCTCTGGTTGATGAAGGTGATGGTTTGTCCAACGCCGGGGGTGGTATCGTTGGGCATGAACTGGGCCGCCGGTTGGGGAACAATGGTGATACGGCCGGTTTGGAAAACGGCCGTTTCCCGCACAACGGTTAACGGATTCGCTGCTTCCAATATAATCTCATACTCACCGGCGGCCGGGTAGACAACGATGGGATCATTGACATCTACCAGCCGCCCGTCACCCAGGTTCCATGTTTGGGCCACCGGACCGGAGCCACCAATTTCGGCCAGCAGCTGCACAGGCTGGCCCACAGCCACCGACGGCAGGGGGAGGATGCGGTTAATTTGCGGCGGCAGGCCAATCCAGATGGGGGCGCTGGCCTTTTCCTCGCTTTCCTCGTGGCGGAGAACGGCCGTTATCGTCTGTTCTGGCTGCATGAGATCGGCCGTTTCCACGCGAAGGTCAACCTCAATCTGCCCCTGGCCGCCATTGGCCGGTAAGATGGGCAGCCAGTTCAATTCCTGCGTTTGCAAATTCATGGTCAATCCAGACGGCAACTTTGTCGTATCCAGTCCCAAACCAGAAGGTAGTTGTAAAACAACGGCCGGGCTGACCGTCACCTTCATTTGATTTTGCAAGCGAATCGTCAGTAAAAGCTTATCGCCAGGAGTGGCAACAGGGGGCGAGACAGAAAGTTGCAGCGACAGCGGGCCGTCAATTTGAGCCGATCCGGTAAAGGTATCTGTAGGATCAAAAGCGGCCGTATCGCGGCCTGTCCAAAAAACCACAAGCCCTACTACAAACAATAGCAATAAAACTGGAAGCGTTCTAACTTTCATACTAACGGCAGTGTATCAAAAGTAAAGGTGGATAACAAGACAAGAAAAGCACGCCGACCTTAAATCCTTGCTTTCATTGGCGTTGAAAAGTTGATTTTCAGGTAGGTACTTTATCATTCAATGGGTATAATAGTCTACTGAACGACAACACTTTGTATTTTACATACAATCCTCCGATTTCAATTCTGGAAGAAGGCGCAACATTCAATGACGGAACGAGCTAACAACCCTAATCCCCGTCGCCGGTTTTCCTTCCTCAAACGCGGCCGTCAGATCATTGACCATCAGGAAGGCGATATCCGCTCAGACGAACCGGTAACCATCCGCGATGGCGCAGTTTTGGTGGGCGATGTCACTGCACCCAAGATTCGCGTGGCTGGATTGTTACAGGGAACGGCCGTTACCCCCGAACTCATCATTGAAGCCACTGGTCAGGTTTGGGGCGACGTCTTTGCCAGCCGACTGCAAATAGAATCCGGGGGCGTTATCCAAGGCTGGGTTAGCAGCCCCCAAACAGATGCTGCGGCAGCAAGCGAACGCGATCAGCCCGCCGTTACGGGCTTTCCACAACCGCCTGAACTGGCCCATAACGCGGCTCCAGCCCGCGATACGTCCCAACTCGACCTCCTGCGCCGTCTCCAAACAGAGGCAGGAACCGCGTTAGCCGCCCATACGCAATTAACGCAGCAATTTGAAACACGCCTGACCGAACAAGCAGGGGAAGCCTTCGACAAGGTAGAAACCCTGACGCAAGAACTTTCTAAAACCCAAACGCAGCTAACTATATTACAACAGCAGCTTGAACAAGCCCACAGCGCCATAGAAACCCAGGCGTCCCGCATTACAGAACAAGACGCCGCCTTAGCTGCCGCCGCAAATCAGGACACCCAACAAAAACAACAATTAACGACTGCCAATCAGGCGCAGGAACAGCTTATCCAAGAGTTTGAGACGTTAAAAACAGCCAAAGATACGGTGGACTTAACCCTGGCCCAGACCTATCAACAAAACGATGGCCTGGTTGATCGCATCCAGACATTAGAAACGACGCTGCAAGCCAGCATCCAACGAACCGCAGAACAGGAAGATGCGCTCATCCATTGGCAAGAATTGGCCGAAACCCACCAAACTCGGCTGGAAGAAATGGAAAAAGCGCAAAAAACCTTGACACGCCAGCTTGAGGAAAGTGCGGCCGTCACCGGTAAACTGCGTGATAAGAACAGCCGGCTTGAATTTGAATGGCAGCAGACATTGGCCGAACTGGACGAGATGCGCAACCGGACGCCAGACATTACAATTGAAGAGATGCAGTTTATGTTGGCCGATACGCAGCAGCAAAATGCCACGTTAAAAAACATCGTCGCGGAAACGGACGAGAAAATTCTGTGGCACAAGGCCAATCTGGAGACGATTCAACGCACGCTGGAACAAAGCCGTCAAATTACCCGGCAACAAGAAACGATGCTGGCCCAGTTGAAGACCAAGTTGACTGAAAAAGAAACGGCCGTTGACAAATGGAAGACGGCCGTTGAACAAATGGCAACCCGCCTGCAAGACCAGGAAAAACAAATCGAAAGCCTGATAACCAGCCAGGCTGAAAAACAGCAAGCGTTTGAAGCCGAAATCGCCAGCCTGAAAGAACCCCTGCGTCATAAATCCTTACAGTTGAAAGCATACGAATCCGAGATCGAGCATCATCTGCAGCAAATGGACGCCCAGGGACAACATCTGGCCGAAATCCAGGCCACCCTTATTGAACGCGAATTACAATTTGAACAGGCCAAAGACAGAGTTGCCAGACAAGCCGCCGTTATTAAGCGCATGAAACAAGTCACCCATGGGCGCATTCAACAATTGGAAACGCAGTTGGCAAACGCCCGGCAGTTGTTGAAGCAGCGATCCTCAAAACAATAATTCGGCAATCGGCTATGTCCGGTGTAAAATTGTGTTGATTATGTATGGTAACGACCGTAAGACAAACTGCCAGCTTGTCGCGGCAAGATATTTGTGTGGTTCCTGACGAATGAGTAAGTATTGTCTGACATCGAATTAGCAATCATCGGCGGCAGCGGCTTGTATGATATGGCTGCGCTGTCCGGCATCGAAGAAGTAAACATCAGCACCCCCTTTGGCGATCCTTCAGACAGGATTACCGTTGGCACACTGCATGGCCGTCGCGTCGCTTTCTTGCCCCGACATGGGCGCGGTCATGTGCTAAACCCCACCGAAGTTCCTTATCGCGCTAACATCTTTGCCCTCAAAGCGCTGGGCGTCAAATACATCGTCGCGGTCAGCGCCTGCGGCTCCCTGCGTGAAGATTACGCACCCGGCCACATCGTCGTCCCCGATCAGTTATTTGATCATACCAGGAAACGGCAAGTAACGTTTTACGAGCGTGGTTTGGTAGCCCATGTCGGCGTTCCCCACCCCTTCTCGCCGGAATTAAGCCGGGCTGTTGTCAGCGCCGCGCAGCGCGCTGGCGGCACAGTCCACAATGAAGGCACTTTCATCACGATTGAAGGGCCGCGCTTCAGTACAAAAGGGGAATCGAACCTCTACCGCCAATGGGGCATGAGCATCATCGGCATGACCACCAGCCCAGAAGCATTTTTGGCCGCTGAAGCTGAAATTGCTTACAGTGTCATGGCCCATGTCACTGATTACGATGTGTGGCATGTAAATGAAGCGCCTGTCAGTGTGGAAAAAGTCATTCACGTCCTCAAGGACAATATGAAAATAGCTAAAAAAGCGGTCAGCCTCATCGCCCAAACGATGGACAATTGGGCCGGTGATTTTGACGCCCACCAGGCAATGAAGGATACAATCCTCACGCAGCGAACACAGATTCCAGAGGCATTGAAGGTGGCGCTAAAACCATTGATGGGAAAATATTGGGAATGAACCATGCGGCATGAGACGCGAGAGTCCCGCACCGTTTTACGCATATGCGTGTTTTTCCAGTAGAAGAAGTTCAAGAAATTAACGGCCGTCGCCAGCGCATTTTATTGGGGCTAACGGCCGTTTTTGTTTTCTTCAATGCCTTCGCTCTGAGCTTGGTACAGGATGGGGCCGTGCGCTGGTCACATTTGTGGCCGCCGCTGGCGTGGCTGGGCGTGATGGGAACCGCTCACATTTTGCTGACCCGTTTTCAGCCTCATCACGATCTGTTCTTGCTGCCGCTGCTGGCTCTGCTGACCGGCTGGGGGTTGGTTTTGCTGGATCGACTGGCCCCCAATTTTTTAGGGCGGCAAGTTGTTTGGCTGGGATTGGGAACGGCCGTTCTCCTCATCATCGCTATCCTCCCCCACAATTTACGCTGGCTGCGCCGTTACCGCTATACATGGCTTACCGGCGGGCTGATTTTGCTGGCGACCACACTCATTTTCGGCGTCAATCCCTCTGGCTTTGGCGCGGCTTTGTGGCTGCCCATCCCGCTCATTGGCCGCGTCTTTTTCCAACCGTCGGAACTGCTCAAACTGCTGCTGGTTGTCTTTCTGTCCAGTTATTTTGATGAACGGGAGCCGCTGCTGCAATTGGGCC
>JAJRYT010000214.1 GCA_024275635.1 Chloroflexota bacterium
CCGGTTCGGCGGCAAACGCACTGGCGCAAGCTGATAACACCGCCAATCCAGCCAATAAAATAGCAAATAAAAACCAACGCTTCATCGCCGACCTCCTTGTTAAACCAGATAGAGGGCCATATAAACAAAGACCCACACCACGTCCACCATATGCCAATACTTGACGATGGCTTCCGGCGACCAGTGATCTTCAGCGCTGTATTTTCCTAGACGGCCGTTGCGATACAACAGCCCTAACAAAACAACGCCGCTCAACACATGCAGGGCGTGCAGTCCCGTCAGCGAAAAGAACACCGTGCCAAAGCCGGTGTTCGGCGGAAAATGCTGAAACGCCTGCGACCACTCATACCCCACGCCGCCCAAAAACACAACGCCCAGGCCAATCGTCGCCAGCGTGTTGTTGAGAAACGCCGTCTGATCGCCATGCGCAATCGCCGTTTCCGCCCGGTACGCAGTCACGCTGCTCACCAACAAAACCATCGTGATCGCCAGCCCCAGCGTCTGGCTCAGTTCCTCTGGCCGGAATGTGCCTTGCAGATAAAACCGGCTGGCCAGCAGGCCCAAAAACAACATGCTTTCCGAAAACAGAAACAGCCAGAAGCCGGTTCGGTCAATCGTCACCTGGTCGTAACGGCCGTGCGCCGCCTGTTCATGCGTAGATGCGCTCATTCCTCACTCTCCTTCCACCACAAAACTGATAAATTCATAAACCGCATAAAATAATTCAAAATCAGCCCCACCTTCGCCAACGCCACAATCGTCAGCCACGGCCAGGGATTGGGAATCCCCACACTGATACCAAACTCCACCAGCGTCAATACGACCAATACCGCAAACACCACCCATCCCTGCCGCCAGGCGCTCGCCTTTTCCGTTTCATTCGCTTCCATCGTCCACTCTCCAAATCAATTCACAATTCACAATTCTTAATCCGCAGCCGCTTCCGCTCCCACCACCGCATGAGCCGGCGCATCCTTCTCCCCATATCCATACGGGTCGGCCAGCACGCGCGGCGGATGGGTGAAATTCTCAAGCGGCGGCGGCGAACTCGTCATCCATTCCAGCGTCGTCGCCCCCCAGGGATTCGGCCCTGCCTTCGGCCCGCGCACCCAGGAAACCACCATGTTGTACACAAACAGCAGGAACCCGGCCCCCAGCACAAAACTAGCCATACTGACAAACAGATTCACCCCGCCCAACTCCGGCACATAATCGGCAACACGCCGGTTCATGCCGTTAATGCCCAGCCAGAACATGGGCAGGAAGGTAATGTTAAAGCCCAGGAACATCCACCAGAACTGAATCTGGCCCTGCCGCTCGTTATACATGCGGCCGGTCATCTTGGGGAACCAGTAATAAATCCCGGCAAACAGGCCAAAAATGCCGCCGCCGACGATGGTGTAATGGAAATGCGCCACCACGAAAAAAGTATCCTGCACATGCATGTCCACCGGCACATCCGACAGGAAAACCCCGGTGATGCCGCCGATCAGAAAATTAAAGACGACGCCCAATGCAAACAACATCGGCGTCTTCAAATTCATCTTGCCTCGCCACATCGTGCCCAGCGCCGAGAGGAACACCAACCCCGTCGGCACCGAAATCAGCTCCGTCGTAATCATGAAGGGAACCCGCAGCGGGCCGTTCATGCCGCTGGTGAACATATGGTGCGCCCACACCAACGCGCTCAACACCACCACCCCCATCATGCCAAACACCGCCCAGTTGTATTCAAACAGCGGCTTGCGCGAGAAGTGAGCGATGATTTCCAGGATAATGCCGAAAGCCGGCAAAATCATCACGTAGACGGCCGGATGAGAATAAAACCAAAAGACGTGCTGGTACAACAGCGGGTTGCCGCCGTTGGCCGCATCAAAAAAGCTGAAACCGCCGACCCGATCCGCCAGATTCATCAACATCGCCAACGCCACAAACTGGGTAAAGAGGAAGCTGATGATGGCGGTTCCCAAGATAGACCAGACGAAAACCGGCAGCCGCCCCCAACTCAATCCCGGCGCGCGCAAGGTAATGATAGTCGTGATCAGGTTGATTGCGCCCAAAATGGAGGAAAAGCCCACAGTAAAGAAGGCCAGGTTGTAAAAAATCTGCCCCATCCGATTGACGGAAGCCAGCGGCGGGTATCCCGTCCAGCCGGTGTCAAAGCCGCTCGTCAGCGCCGAGGCGAGCAGAAAAATGGCGACCGGCGGCAAGAACCAATAGCTCAACGCGTTCAGACGCGGATACGCCATGTCTTCGGCCCCGATCATGATGGGAACCACGTAGTTGCCAAACGCGCCCATGATGGTCGCCACCCCCACGAACACCATGAGCGTACCGTGCAGGCTCATGATGTTGTTGTAAGTGGCGCTATCCATGTAATCCCGTCCTGGCTGCATCAATTCCAAGCGGATGAACATAGCCAACAGCCCGGCGATGAGAAAGAGGCTCATCAGCGTCACCAGGTATTGGATGCCGATGACCTTGTGGTCGGCGCTGAAGGAAAAATACCGACGCCAGCCCGTATCCTCATATTTTTTGAGCGGCAGGTTAAACCATTCCCGCGCCCAATAATCCCAGACGCCCACCCCCAGCAGCCAGGCGGGAACGGCCGTCAACGAACCCAGCGTGATGGATGGCTCCGCAGCCCAGGCGGACAAACCCAGCAGCAGCCGGATCACCGCCAACAGCCCCGCGCCAATCACAAATCCAATCGCTCCCCAAACTAATCCTTTGCTAATTGTTTTCATTGGATCATTCCTCCCGTTACTGGTCGCTGTTCATATTATCCGAATCCATGTCGGAATCAGCGTCCATGTTCATATCATCGGAATTGGCATTCATGTCCATATCGTTGGACTCTGCGCCCATGTCCATGTCTTCTTCTGTATCTGAGTTCATCTCCATACCGGGCATATCCATCTCCATGCTGCTGCCGGTATTGGCGCGGGCTTCTTCCAGCCAGCGTTCAAAATCGGCCTGTTCCATGACGCGGACAGCCATCTGCATACGCGGGTGGCCGGTTCCGCACAACTCAGCGCATTGGACGCGCAGGTTGAAATCATCTTCAAAATTGCCCACTTCAATAGGAGTCAGGTAAAGCTCGGTAGTCTGGCCGGGCACGGCATCCAGTTTGGTGCGAAAGGCGGGAACCCAAAAGGAGTGAATGACATCCTGGGATGTCAGTTCAAATTTAACGCGGGTATCCACCGGCAAAGCGATCTGGGTCGCCTGATCGTAGCTGAGATCGTATTGC
>JAJRYT010000215.1 GCA_024275635.1 Chloroflexota bacterium
GACAAGGCAGCAGACACCCAATTTTACCTGGCTGCCAAGCCAAGCTCACCAGCCGGGGAGCAGGTTAACTTGATACAACCAGTTAGACTGGTACGTTTTTTGTCTCTCTATTCGATTGGAAAGGTGCGAAATTTAGGTTGACTGAGAAGATACAAAAACACTGATAAAATAAATGATATTTGTAACTGCTTACTTACAAAAAGACACCTCTCAACTCTTAATTTCTATACTAGGCTGAGATGGGCCAGATTTCACCTAACTTGTGAGCCTCTGGGAGGGGTTTGGCCGATCGTCATATGACTTTTGTCCAGACGCAGGGTCTCTAAAATAGCACTGATGGCACATGTTCAATTTATCACAAATGGGTAGACTATTCTTCAGGGATTTTCTGTAGCCAACCATAAAAGTGGGCTGTTTGTGGAAAACGGCGGAAGGTCTACGATACTACAGTTTTTATCAAATTCAAGGTAGCAACAATTATATGATTCCAACGCGATGGCGTAAAGTTTTTCTCGATTTATTGGGCAATAAAACACGAACAATTTTGGTGGTTTTGGCAATAGCTGTGGGTGTTTTTTCGGTTGGGCTGGTGGCCAGCGCGCAAAGTATTCTGCTGCGCGAATTAGACCGGGGCTATGTGGCCTCGAATAAAGCGTCGGCGACGTTGTATACGACGCCTATTGATGATGAAATTGTTGAGCGCGTTACCCAAATGCCGGAAGTGGCGGCCGCTGAAGGACGCCGGACTATTTTGGTCAAGGTGTCCACTGGGCCGGATAGTGAAGAAGATGTGGTGATAACGGCCGTGTCCGATTTCACCACTATGCAGCTGGATAAAGTGTATCTGGTTGCCGGACGGTGGCCGGCTGGACGGCAAGAGATTCTCATGGAACGGCTCTCGCTGGACTATATAAACGCCGCCGTTGGCGATACCATCATCGCCGAGCTGCCCGACGGCAAGGAAGAAGAACTGACCATCACTGGTTTGGTACATGACGCCAATGTGCCCAGCGCGGAAGTTTTCAATCGCGCCATAGGCTTCACGACACTGGAGACAATTGATAACCTGGGTTTGGGCTATTTTTACACGGAACTGCGCTACCGTGTGGCCGCAGATGTGACCAATCTGACCCATATCCATGCTGTCAGCGACGCTATCGAAACCCACCTGGAAAAAAGCGGGATTCAACTGTTGGCCACAACCACGCCCAAACCGGGCGAACATTGGGCGCAAGATATTATCACGACATTAGTGATGTTGTTTACCCTGTTTGGCTTTATCACCTTAGGCTTGTCCAGTTTCCTGGTTATCAATACCATCACCGCGCTCATTGCCCAACAAATAAAACAAATCGGTGTCATGAAACTGGTGGGGGGACGGCGTCAGCAAGTCATGGGGATGTATTTTGTTACCGTCTTGTTTTATGGCCTTTTGTCCTTGGTTGTCGGCGTGCCGTTGGGCATCATTTCGGGGCAAAAGGTGGTGGATTTTGCGGCCAACTTGCTCAATGTACGGGTCATGGATCATGCGGTCCCGACGTCTATTGTGATGATGCAGGTATCGGTTGGCTTGATGGCGCCGATATTGGCGGCGTTATGGCCGGTGATCAACGGGGTGCAAATTACCACGCACAAGGCGCTGAACAGTCTGGGCATCAGTTCTGGCAGCAGCAGCCAGCGGTTTACGGATTGGTTGTTTGCCCTGGCACAGCGGGTTTTGCCGATACAACGGCCGTTAATCATTTCCATGCGTAATACCATTCGCAAAAAGGGACGGTTGGCGCTGACGTTAGGTACGCTCATCATCGGTACCGCCCTGTTTATTTCCGTCCTGAGCGTGCGTGATTCGATGAATTTGACCATTGATAACTTTTTGCGCTATCACCAATATGATGTGAGTGTGACGTTGGAACGGCCGTATCGCGCTGCTTTGGCGGAGCCGCTGGTCGAACGGATGCCTGGCGTTGTTGGCGTTGAAAGCTGGATCATCAATCGGACGCGCCGCGTTTATGCCGATGACAGTACCGGCGAGAATTTCATGCTTATCGCCGCCCCGGCGGCCACTCAATTGATGAACCCGGTTCCAGAAAACGGCCGTTGGCTCCTGCCGGACGATGGCAACAGGGTCGTCGTCAATACGGACTTTCTCAAAGATGAGCCGGATGTGACGGTGGGGGATGAGGTGGTGTTGGATGTAAACGGCCGTGAACTCACCTGGCAGGTCATCGGCGTCGTGCCCGGTGAAGCCAGCGGCCCTATCGTTTATGTAAATTATGACTATTACGAACGCGCCGCCAACAGCTCTGGACAGGCCACTACCCTGAAAATCATCGCTGAACAGCATGACGCCGACGCCCAAACAGAGATGGCTGCGCTGTTAACAGATCAGTTAGAAGCATCAGGCATTGGCGTCAGCGACACCAACACAACCGAAGCCATCCGCGAAAGTAATGAATTTCGCTTCACCATCATCATTGGCTTTTTGGTTATGATGGCTGTTTTGTTGGCCGTTGTTGGCGGGTTGGGGTTGACAACGACCATGAGCATCAACATCCTGGAGCGCATCCGCGAAATTGGCGTCCTGCGCGCTATTGGCGCGTCCGATGGCGCCGTTCGTCAAATTGTCCTGGCCGAAGGGATTGTGATTGGACTGCTCAGTTGGACGGTAGGCAGCTTGCTGGCTTTGCCGACCAGTCGTTTGATGAGCCAACAGGTGGGTCTGGCGCTGCTCGGTTTCCCGCTCAATTATGATTTTGCGCTGGGCGGCATGTTTTTGTGGTTAGGTATTATTGTTTTTCTGGCAACGGTTGCTAGTTTAGGGCCGGCCCGTAATGCGTCGCGGTTGACGATTCGGGAAGTGCTGGCATATGAGTGATGGGGATTAATGATTGATGATTAAAGATTGAAGATTGGCTTGGGCGCTGAATCATTAATCATCAATCTTTCTTTTACTTTTTTAGGGGTTTTCATGTTTAAGCAATTATTTTTCAAGCGGAATTCTATTAGCAATTTATTTGGTTTGAATGGTCAGACCAAAGAGGATGAGATGAGCAGCGTCAATGGGCGCGGTGATAACGGCCGTCGCCATCTCATTGACTTACAAAATGTGGTCAAGGCCTACCAGACGCCGGTCGGTGATTTTATTGCGCTGGACGGGATTGATTTGCAGATTGACAAAGGGGAATTTGTCGGCGTTGTGGGCAAATCAGGCAGCGGTAAATCCACGCTCATCAACATGATCACTGGCATTGACCGCCCCACGTCGGGCCATATCTTTGTGGGCGACCGGCCTATCCATCACCTGAAAGAAGGGCCGATGGCGGAATGGCGCGGCCGTAACATGGGCGTCATCTTCCAATTTTTCCAACTGCTGCCCATGCTCTCCTGCATCGAGAATGTAATGCTGCCGATGGATTTTAACAACACCTACCCCCTGCGCGAACGCCAGGATAGGGCCATGCACATCTTGGAGCAGGTGGAGATGGCTGACCATGCCTTCAAACTGCCATCGGAAGTATCCGGAGGGCAGCAGCAGCGGGTGGCGATTGCCCGCGCGCTGGCTAACGATCCGCCCCTCCTGGCCGCCGACGAACCCACAGGCAACCTGGATTCAAAAACGGCCGATTCCGTTTTTCGTCTGTTCGAGAATCTCGTCGCCGACGGCAAGACAATTCTGATGGTGACTCATGATAAGGAATTGGCCAGCCGGGTGACGCGGACGATTACAATTGCTGATGGGGAGATTGTGGAGGAGCGGATACGGCCGTAAACGGATCAACCAGTGTCTGTTGACAGTTGAGAATTTCGTTAGCGTCTCGAAACCAATAATGACGAGTGACGATTTGTACTTTAGTCACTTCGCACTTTAGTCACTTCGCACTTTAGTCACTTCGCACTTTAGTCACTTCGTACTTGCAGTTTACCGCGTTATGCAAACGCCCTGCAACAGTGGGAGGCAGTCCACAAGCCAAATACTTTAATAAACGGTATAATTTTGCTGATAACTCGTTGGAAATGTGTTGGCAACGAGATGAAGCAAGACCGAGGTCATTATTTTTTACCTGTATTCCTATCCATTATCGTAACTACTAACCCGCCCGGAGGTTGGCCTGACAAAACCAGCCAACCACTTGTGAACCTCCGGGAGGATGACTTGGTAGGTATAAATTTATATACAGCTTATCTAACCCTGGGAGGTAACTATGCAGAATTTTGGCCCAACCATTAATCAGTACGGTCTGGAAAACTTAGGCATAAAGAACGCGGGTACAGTTTATTGGAACCTGACGGCGCCCATGCTTTACGAGCAAATAATGCGGCGCCGTGAAGGACATATTGTCCATCTTGGCCCCATTTGCGTAACAACTGGCGACCACACCGGGCGTTCGCCCAATGACAAATTTACCGTTCAAGAGCCGACCAGCGAACAAGACATCTGGTGGGGAAAAGTCAATCGGCCTATCCCCCAGGCGAGATTTGACAGCTTGATGCGGCGTATGATCGCTTACACGCAAAACCGAGACCTTTTTGTTTTTGATGGATACGTAGGAACAGACCCCAGATACAGAATGCCGGTACGCATCATCAATGAATATGCCTGGCACAATCTTTTCTCTCGTAACATGTTTGTCCGCGAGCCTGACCCGGAAAAACTGACTGCTCATATACCAGAATTTACCGTCATTGATATGCCCCGCTTCCATGCCGAGCCGGACTTTGATGGCACGAACAGCCAAACCTTTATTCTTATTGATTTTGGCAAACGGTTGGTATTGATCGGTGGCAGTGAATACGGTGGCGAAATTAAGAAGAGCATTTTCACCGCCATGAACTACTATTTACCGCGCCGTGGTGTTTTGAGTATGCATTGCAGCGCTAATTACGGAAAAGATCAAGACGATGCGGCTTTGTTCTTCGGTCTTAGCGGCACTGGTAAAACGACTTTGAGTAATGATACCAGCCGTACTTTGATTGGTGATGACGAACATGGATGGAGCGATAATGGCGTTTTTAATTTCGAAGGGGGTTGTTATGCCAAAGTAATTCGCCTTGACCCGGAAGGGGAGCCGGAGATTTACCAAACGACCCGGCGCTTCGGCACTATTTTGGAGAACGTGATATTTGATGGCAGTACGCGACGTGTTGATCTGGATAATGGTTCGCTGACGCAAAACACGCGCGCCAGCTACCCCATAACCCATATCCCCAATGCTGATAAAAATGGCATGGGCGGGCATCCCAAGAATGTACTTTTCTTGACGGCCGATGCTTTCGGGATTCTTCCGCCCATCAGCCGGTTGACCAAGGCGCAAGCGATGTACTATTTCCTCAATGGATATACGGCTAAAGTTGCCGGTACGGAACGCGGCGTAACCGAGCCGAGACCAGAGTTCAGCGCTTGTTTTGGGGCGCCGTTTATGCCGCTTCATCCCGGCGAGTATGCCAAGCTGTTGGGCGAGAAAATCGAAAAGCATGACGCCAAGGTTTGGCTAGTGAATACGGGATGGACCGGCGGGCCTCATGGCGTGGGCAGCCGGATGAAGTTGGCTTATACGCGCCAGATGGTAACGGCCGTACTCCATGGCAAACTAGATGACGTTGAGACTGCCAAAGAGCCGTTTTTTGGCCTGCACATCCCCAAGCACGTACCGGGCGTGCCTGACGAAGTGCTTGATCCACGCGGCACCTGGGCTGATCCGGCGGCATATGATGTTCAGGCGGCCAAGTTGGTTGATATGTTCATCGAGAACTTTAAGCAGTTTGAAGATGGGGTGACAAAAGAAATTCGAATGGCTGGCCCGAAAAAGTAGGCGCTGGTTGACTTGATAATGTCTCTAAGCTCGACTTTGTACAAAATTCGAAATCAGAAATATTTCCAGATAATTTTGTAACCAGAGTGAGAATCTGATTTTAGTCAATGCAACTTTACTCGAGTACGAATATTTGAACATCGCATAAAAAGAGTGACATGCA